>NZ_CP152049.1:4507500-4807500 GCF_038630985.1 Paenibacillus sp. FSL H8-0548 | reverse complement strand
AAAGTAAATATACTAGCTATCCACGCGATAATTGGAATAAAGACGACCCATGAATCCATTGAGCGGGAGGCTGTGAGTACACCTGTAAAGAACATTTCTTTACTAATAAAGCCGCTAAACGGTGGAAGTCCCGCCATGGAAAATGCACCGATCATTGTCAAGGTGAACGAGATGGGCATAAGATGCATCAAACCACCTAAACGCCGTATATCCCGTGTTCCGGTTTCATGATCGAGAATACCAATCATCATGAACAAACAGCCTTTGAAGATGGAATGGTTGATTAAATGAAAGATACCCGCAAGTGCAGCACCTGCAAACATTAAAGAGCTTTCACTATAATTGCTGTTCAGTGCCATGGAGCCGATCCCGAGCAAGCTCATGATTAAGCCAATTTGGCTGATGGTCGAGTAGGCAAGCAGTGCCTTAAGATCACTTTGCTTTATGGCTAAGGAGGAGCCGATGAACAAAGTAATGAGGCCAACAATCGTGATGGTCCAGAACCATTCCAAATGACCGCCGAAAATTGGCGTTAGACGCGCGACGAGGTACACGCCGGATTTCACCATCGTAGCAGAGTGCAAATAAGCACTGACTGGAGTAGGCGCCTCCATTGCGTCTGGCAGCCAAATGTGAAATGGGAATTGCGCTGATTTCGTAAATGCGCCAATGAGTATAAAAAACATAGCTGGAATAAATAGCGAATGCTGCGATACTTGATCGCTCATTGCAATCAGCTCGCGGATGCTGAATGTACCTGAGGCAACGTACAGGATAATGAAGCCGAGGAGCATTGAGAATCCACCAGTCATCGTAATGAACATAGCCTTCTGAGCCCCATAACGTGATCTTTTCCGATGAAACCAGAACGCGATCAGTAAAAATGAGGATACGCTAGTAAGCTCCCAGAACGCATACAGAACAATGAGATTGTCAGATAGAACTGACCCGAGCATTGCACCCATGAATAGCATGAGGTATGCATAAAAGAAATTTAGCTTTTCACGATCTTTAGACATATAGAAGATGGAATAAAGCACGACGAGCGTACCAATGCCTGTAATGAGCAGTGCGAATAGTAAGGACAGGCTGTCCATATATAATGAAAAATGGACTTTAAGTGTTGGAATCCAAGGCACGGATTGAATGACGGGCTCTAACGGCTGGTGAATAGGATAATAGCCAGCGAAATAAATTAATAGCATGAGGGGGATGAGCATGACGAACCAACCCGTATGTATTCGATGCAAAAATTTGTAAAGAAGTGGAATGAAAGGTACAGAGAAAAATGGTATCAGGATAGCAATGTGTAATAATGTCATAGGGACCCCTCCTTTTTTCTTTAGTATAAGTTTAAATATAAGTATAAACGTAGGTTTTATGGGGTATTGGATAATAGAAACGAGCTGCCTTATGAAGTAATAGTAGTCCTCATCTTTCTTTTTACTCCAACCCAAAATCAATACCCTTTATATTATTCGCAATAACAATTATACACTATGCAAGTTGACAACACCAAACTTTATAGGTAGGCTAAGTCTATCATTGCACAGGGGTGTGACAAGAACTATGAAGACAGGAAGCATGGATGAAAGCATACTCGTCTGTGTATATTATGGTCCTAACGGTGAACGACTCATTCGCAGAGGCGGGAAAATTGCTAAAATGCTTAATTGTCCTCTGTATGTTTTAACAGTCGATCGCCAGCCGGAAGACGAGTGGGATATCGAAAAAAATCACTATATTTCAGCTTGGAAAACAATTGCAGATGACTTCGGAGCGGATCAGTTCATTGTAAAATATAATGAAACACGTCCAGTTGCGAAAGTGATCAGTGATGTTGCAAAACAAAAAAATGTAACACAAATCGTTTTGGGTCAGACTGCACAAAGCCGCTGGGAAGAAATTACGAAAGGCTCCATTATTAATGTCCTTTTGAATGAAATTCCATTCGTAGATTTGCACATTGTTTCGGTGTCTCGAGAACTGAAACATCAAGAGGGCTTTTATGAAAAAGGAATTCGTGCCTATTTGCTGGAGGAAGCCGGAGGCTATAAGCTTTGCTTCAACCATACGCATTTAGATAAGTACGAAGGAATTTTCTACAAAGAAGTCGGGACAGATTTCAACAATGGTGTTTTCAAGTTCATGAAGGGCAAAGAGATGATTGAAGTTGCCGTCTATGACGATTACATCAAGGACATTAATAATGGAAAAAAATAACCGAATGTTTTTTTGAATAGGCCACTCCAATCGAATTGGAGTGGTTTTGTCTGTCTTAGGTCACATAAGAATAAAAAATGATGCATGCAAGCGTAAACGGTTGTTGATGTCCTTGTCTAAGGACGAGATATTTGTTCTTATCGGCATGCTGAGCGCATCTCCAACCACTAATTCTACCTGATAAGCACGTATACGTGCTTAACACCCTCGAATCCCCGCAGCTGCCCCGCGATAAGCACCTATGTGTGCTTATCGGCAAGCTGAGCGCGTCTCTAACCACTAAATCCAGGTGATAAGCACGTATACGTGCTTATCACCTCCGAATCCCCGCAGCTGCCCCGTGATAAGCACCTATGTGTTCTTATCGGCAAGCTGAGCGCGTCTCCAACCACCAATTCAACCTAATAAGCACGTATACGTGCTTAACACCCCCGAATCCCCGCAGCTGCCCCGCGATAAGCACCTATGTGTGCTTATCGGCACGCTGAGCGCGTCTCTAACCACTAAATCCACCTAATAAGCACGTATACGTGCTTAACACCCCCGAATCCCCGCAGCTTAACCACGATAAGCACCTATGTGTTCTTATCGGCACGCAGAGCGCATCTCCAACCACTAATTCTACCTGATAAGCACGTATACGTGCTTATCACCCCCGAATCCCCGCAGCTGCCCCGCTATAAGCACCTATGTGTTCTTATCGGCACGCAGAGCGCATCTCCAACCACCAATTCAACCTGATAAGCACGTATACGTGCTTATCACCCCCGAATCCCCGCAGCTGCCCCGCGATAAGCACCTATGTGTTCTTATCAGCAAGCTGAGCGCGTCTCCAACCACCAATTCAACCTGATAAGCACGCATACGTGCTTACCACCCCCGAATCCCCGTGGCTTGACCGTGATAAGCACCTATGTGTTCTTATCGGCAAGCTGAGCGCATCTCCTACCACTAAATTCACCTGATAAGCACGTATCCCGCCGTGGTTAATGGTCTTATGGGACAGATTGTTCTTTCTAATTAATATGCTCTTAAGATTTGTAGAGCTGCTGCATGTACGAGGAGGGTGATTGACCCAGTATTTTCTTGAACACGCGGCTGAAGTAATACGGATTGCGGTAGCCTAGCTTCTCACTGATCTCAGAGACGTTCAGCGTGCTGTTTCTCATCCACTCGATAGCCTTCCCCATACGCAAGCGTGCGTGTGCCTCAACGATCGTTTGCCCGGTTTGCTCCTTGAACATCGAGGACAGGTAGCTGTAATTCAGGTTCATATGGGCTGAGATGCTGAGGGAATCAAAGTCCCCTTCTGCATGCTCCAATAAAAAGCTCATCACTCGGCTGGAAATAGTGTCTGTTTTACTCTTTAGAGGTCCATTGCCTTGCTGCGCGACTTCCTTCTGCAGTTCGAGAAACAGCTGACAGACGCGAAGGCTGACATGCACCATGCGGTGCTCCGCAGGTTTGAAATAATCAGCAGTCAACGCTCGCAGCCTTGGTTCCAGATCGGAATGAAACGCAGACGATCCATATTTCGGCATCGGAATGAGATATTGATAATGATCCCGCTGATAATATTCGATTTCTGGCAGAGGCGCATGCTCTCGATAGTTCATTTGTTCGTCTAATGGCAGGTCGAAGTGAATCCAGTACCAGGTTGTACCTGGTAGCGTTGCGGGAAGACCCCAGTGATGTATTCCTTTTTTCAAAAATAAATGCTCGTTCTCCTTCACAAAATACTCCGTGCCTTCTTCAATGACTTGCATGCACCCATGAACAACAAAGAGAAATACGTCAAAATCAGCGACTCGGTTGGGGTGAGTATAAAGAGACTCTGTACGGTTCACACCGATATCGCGAACGAGCGGGAAGTGGTCGGCACTCAAAAAAACTTCGTTAGGCAATCAAATGACCTCCTAAAAAAAGTATATGTAATCTGTGGATTTGTGTATTTTCCTATATCTTTATAGAGTATACGATAAGTATACCGTACAAAAAAAGGGAGGGTACTATTTTGATACATAATACATTCAAAGAATTTTCCGCTGGAAGCGTGCAGCTGTCCCCGGGACCGCTTCAAGCGCGGTTTCAATTAAATAAACAATATATCATGAGTTTGACGAACGATAATTTGCTCCGCAATTTTTATCTGGAAGCGGGACTTTGGAGCTATAGCGGCAATGGAGGGACGACTAGCGCGACTACAACGACTATGGATGGTCCGGAAAATTGGCATTGGGGCTGGGAGTCCCCGACCTGTGAGCTGCGTGGTCATATGATGGGGCACTGGCTGTCTGCAGCTGCTCGCATTTACATGCAAACAGGTGACCTGCTCGTTAAAGCGAAGGCTGATTTTATCGTCGCTGAATTAGGCAGATGTCAGGCGTCGATCGGCAGCGGCTGGCTTGCTGCATTTCCAGAATCCTATATGCAACGCGTGATGCAGGGGAAATGGGTATGGGCGCCGCATTATACGATTCATAAGCTGCTGATGGGGCTTCATGAAATGTATAAATTTACTGGGAACGAGCAAGCACTTGCGATTATGGCTCAAATGGCGGATTGGTTCCACCAGTGGACCGATACGTTTACTCGTGAGCAAATGGATGAGCTGCTCGATTTGGAAACAGGAGGAATGCTGGAGACTTGGGCTGACCTCTATGCAATTACTGGAGAAACGAAGCATCGAGACTTAATCGAGCGTTACGATCGGCGTCGTTTTTTTGATGCGCTTCTCGCCGGTAGGGACGTTCTTACGAATAAGCATGCAAATACTCAAATTCCGGAAATTTTAGGAGCTGCCAAGGCGTGGGAAGTAACGGGTGACGTGCGTTACCGCCAAGTAGTAGAAGCGTTCTGGCAGATTGCCGTGGATGAGCGTGGTTATCTAGCAACAGGCGCGAGTGATGATGCAGAGCTATGGCTGCCGGGCGGCGATATGACGCGTTTGGGCGTTGGGCAGGAGCATTGTGTAAATTACAATATGATGCGCCTTGCCCATGTATTGCTTCAGTGGACAGGCAATCCGAAATATGCAGATTACTGGGAGCGCAGGTTCATTAATGGCGTATTAGCGCATCAGCATAATGAAACGGGCATGATTGCTTATTTCTTAAGCTTGGGCGCGGGCAGCAAGAAGAAATGGGGCACAGCTACTCAGCATTTTTGGTGCTGTCACGGCACGCTCGTGCAAGCGAATGCAGCTTATCACGAGCAAATCTTTATGAAGGAGGATGCGGGCATTGCTATTATGCAATGGCTGCCGTCGTCGCTAACAACGAAGCTTGGTGATAGGCCAATCGGAGTAACGATTCGTCAGGATGGACAAAATGGGCTGTATCCGCTCCAATCCTGGAATTTGGATGGGATGACGGCGATTACGAAGGTGGATATGCCGTCTATTCCGACTCATCGCCCGGATCGCTTTATTTATGAAATTGAAATTTCACTTTCTTTAAAAGAGCAGTTCTGCCTAAAGCTGAGACTTCCGTGGTGGCTGCAAGAGAAAGCCGTGATCTCGATCAACGGTGTGGAGCAGGAGGGTGATTGGCAGCCTACCTCCTATGTGATGCTTGAGCGTGAATGGGAGGATGGAGACATTGTACGTGTCGAGCTTCCGAAGGCACTGAGGGCTGAACAGCTGCCAGGCGAAGCGGGAACTTATGCCTTTATGGATGGTCCGATCGTACTCGCAGGGCTGGTGGATGAGCAGCGGCGGCTGATTGGAAATGCTGAGCAGCTGGAAACTCTGCTCGTCCCAGATCGGGAACGTAACCATAGCTGGTGGAACTCTGGCTATTACCGTACGAGAGGGCAGGAGAGGGGCATTCGGTTTGTTCCTCTGTATGAAATAAAGGATGAAAGCTATACCGTATATTTTCCGCTTATGACAGAAAACCATTTACCGAATTAAGAAAATAGCGTATTCTTGTCCGTGTGTGAGCCGTAATCGAAAAGGAGAATGGATAACATGAGCATATTGGGTACAAAGGATAATCCTTGGAAATTAAAAACTCCACCGCAGTCGTCAGAATACGAAATGTACAAAGACGAAAAAGATGGTATTGAAATTTTAGTGTGCACGGTAGGGAAAACGGTTTTGCATTATGATTATCGTTGTATTGCGGATTTAACTGCCATGCTAAAGGGGCATAACGACTGGATAGAGCTAGGCAGTGCAGATGAGCAAAAGCCTGCAAAAGAAGGGACTGTCGAGGCGTGGGGACGTTCGCCTGAAAATCCGCTTGGCGGCTGGTATGGCTTGAAAAAAGGCTTCCGAGGTAGATTTGGCATGTACATACCGCCATTGATGGAGGAATTAGGACTTGCAGAAGTAGAGCATAAGCCAAGAAGCAATCGTATGAAATCAATATAAAAGCAGCGGCCAAGGATGCTATTTTAGAATCCTTGGCTGTTGTTTTTACATAGACAAAAGGTCCATAATTCGATATGATGAGCAAGAAAATTGAATAGGAGAAAAAGGTGCCAATGATGTTTTATTTTGAGTGAAAGCATCCATTGGTTAAAAGGGAAGAGGGTGAAAATCCCACACGGTCCCGCCACTGTGAAAGAGGAGTCCTTGCAAGCATGCCACTGAGAAGCGGTGGAAAGCTGTAAGGGTGATGATTCTAAGTCAGAATACCTGCCTGTTTCTCATACACCGTTAACTCTACGATGGATAGGAAGGTGTTTATTAGTGCATGAATCCTTTAATTGCACCCGCTAGTAAACCTCTTAACTATTCCTGTTGTGAGGTTTTTTTTGATGCTCTGATGTCATAACAATATAGGACTAGATAGGGAAGGAAGATTTTATGATGAGAAAAAATAGGTTTGTGGCGTGGGCTTTAGTTATAAGTTTGCTTCTTTCAACGGGCTTTTGGAGCAGGGATGCAGCGAGTGCTGCAAGCCGTGTTGATTTACACCATTTGTATACGGATGCAGATGCCTTCTCTGATTGGGCATACAGCGCGATCGGCGATGCTACGCAAAATGGCTTCGTGCAAGGCAGCAATGGGAAATTTAATCCGAAGGCTGCGGTTACAAGAGCAGAGTTTGCTAAAATGCTAGTCTCTGTTCTTAAGCTGGATATGACCTTGGACAGGGCTGGGAATTTTACTGATGTTGCGAAAAAGGATTGGTTTTATCCTTATGTGACGGCGGCTGATCATGCGGGATATATGTCCGGCTTTAATGAAAGGTTTAATCCGAATGAGAGTATTACCCGTGAGCAATTGGCAGCAACTCTCGTGAGGGCATTGGCGATCGAGCCCATTAAGTCACCAGCAGTCATTAAAGATATAGATGCGGCCGCCGCTTGGGCGAAGGCAGATATTGAAACAATTGTTGCTTTTGAATTAATGACGGGCGATCAATCAGGCTTCCAGCCAAAGGCTTCTGTAACGAGAGAAATGGCGGCCGTTGTAGCGATGAGAGCCTACGATTACAAGCTAGCAGAAAAGCCTGCTGAGAACGAGACAGATCCTGACAAAATAGATGCGATAACGAAGCAGATCATTCAAACGGCAGCCTTTATGCAGAAGGCTGTAACTGATCCGGCTATTGCAAGTGTCGGCGGTGATTGGACTATCGTAGCACTGGCACGTTCAAGTGCAGCGGTTCCAGATGCCTATTTTGCTAACTATTTATCGAATGTAGAAAAAACGATGAAGGAAAAAGCAGGCAAGCTTCATAGCGTGAAATATACGGAATACGATAGAGTTATTTTGGCGCTGACCGCACTTGGGAAAAACATTGACGACGTTGCAGGCTACAGCCTAAGAGAACCTCTTGCCGACTATGAAACGTTAATCAAGCAGGGCATTAACGGTCCGATTTTCGCGCTTATTGCGCTCGACAGCAAGCACTATGAAATTCCAGTTGTTGCAGGCGTGAAGACGCAGACCACGAGAGAGCTTCTGATTGATTTTATTTTGAACAGGGAGCTTCAGGACGGTGGATGGGCGTTAGGCGCAAATGCTGATGCGGCAGATGCAGATGTTACAGCTATGGTCATTCAGGGGCTTACACCTTATTACGAAACAAAGGATAACGTAAAAGCGGCCGTAGATCGTGCCATTACCTGGCTGTCGAAGGCACAAAGTGCAGATGGAGGGTTTGCAAGCGGGGACTCTGTTAGCTCGGAGAGCGTTGCTCAAGTTATCGTAGCTTTGTCGGGCCTAGGCATTCATCCACATCAGGATTCGAGATTTGTTAAAAATGGATATTCCACCATCGATGCTTTATTAAGCTTCGCTGCACCAAACGGAGGATTTTATCATGTGAAGCAGGGTGGAACGGATAATGGCGGAGCGAAGCCCGGAGAAGTGGATTTGATGGCATCGGATCAAGCCTTGTACAGTCTTGTTGCTTATGAGCGAATGGTTAAAGGACAAACGGGTCTATATGATATGACGGATGTAAAAGGATGAGGGTGCAGGGAGCGAATGGGTGAATGAATAACAAAAAAATGAATAACAAAAAATGGTTGACAGCTTTATTGATCATTGGCGTGCTCGCTATTGCGTTTTTCTGGGGCGGAAATTATCCGAAGAGCTCGGAGAAGCTGGCGAATAGCAGCATAGAGGCTGAGGTCGCTCTTGAGACGACTGATTCGGCGATTTCTGATGATCTGCAGCAGGATGATCCGATAAGCACAGCAGATAACGCTGAAGCGGCGACGCCAATGCCTGCAGATGCTGCAAAGCCTGAGGCAACACCGCTGCCATCACCATCGGCAGACCCGGTTAAGCCAGCAGAAACTGCTGCTTCAACCCATGTGGATAAAGTGACGCAGACTGAGGCGCCAAGCAAAGACAAAAGCACTCCAAAAAAAGAAGTGGATAAGAAACCAGCTGCAAGCAAGGATAAATTTCTGACGGAGCCAGCGCCAGAGGGACAACCGAGCCCAGTAGAATGGCAGGATACCGAGGTCGATAAGGCGCAGAAATTAACGGTTACCTTATCCGTAAGCGCAGAAACGGTATTAGACCATTTGGATACGTTCAATAAAGATAAGCTTGAAGTATTGCCGAAGGACGGCATCATCTATAAAGCGCAGAAGGTAACCTTTTATGAAGGGGAGTCTGTGTTTGATGTATTGCTTAGAGAAATGAAAAATAACAAGATTCATATGGAGTTTAACATGACGCCTCTCTATAACAGCAACTACGTAGAAGGCATTAGCAATATATATGAGTTCGACGGCGGCGAGCTGAGCGGATGGATGTTCAAGGTGAATGAATGGTATCCTAATTACGGCAGCAGCCGTTATTTACTGAAGGACGGCGATGTCGTTGAATGGGTGTATACGTTTGATTTAGGGCGGGACATTGGCGGATATAACGCGTCTGCGGGGGATAAGGAATGATGAAGGATCGCTTCGCTTCCTTCCATCCCATCGTTAATTTTGTGTTTTTTGTTGCTGTGCTGCTGTTTAGCATGGTCTTTATGCACCCGATTCTTCAGGTGCTTTCTTTATTAAGTGCGGTTATTTATTCGATTCTGTTGAATGGAAAAAAGGCTGTTAAATTTAATTTGCTTTATATGCTTCCATTGCTGCTCATAACAGCAGTTTTGAATCCTTTATTTAATCATGCAGGCATAACGATTTTGTTTTATTTGAAAAATGGCAATCCGATTACGCTCGAATCCATTCTTTATGGTATTTCTGCAGCTTGTATGTTTGTGACCGTCATGGTCTGGTTTTCCTGCTACAACGCAGTTATGACCTCGGATAAATTCATCTATCTTTTTGGTAAAATAATGCCTGCGCTCTCGTTGGTTTTTTCGATGGTGCTGCGTTTTGTCCCTCGTTATTTAACGCAAATAAAGGTTATATCGAATGCGCAAAAATGTATCGGCAGGGATGTATCCCAGGGCAGTATGCTGACTAGAGCTAAAAATGGAATGACGATTCTCTCGATTATGACGACATGGGCGCTGGAAAATGCAATCGAAACGGCGGATTCAATGAAATCAAGAGGTTATGGGCTGCCAGGGCGCACGAGCTTCTCTTTATTTCGGTTCGATAACCGGGATAAAGTAGTGCTTCTCATTGTGCTCGGATTTATTGTGCTCGTATTGCTTGGCGCTGCAATGGGCGAGAATACGATACGATTTTTTCCTTCTATTAAAGCACAAGCAATGACGCCGTTTAGTATCGCCGTTTATATCGCCTATTTTGGACTCTGTATGATGCCAGTCATAATCAACGTGGTGGAGGATAGAAAATGGAAACGTATCGAATCGAGGATCTAGTTTTTACTTTCCCTGATCAGGAGAAAGAGACGCTCTCTCATATCAATCTGACGATCCAAAGCGGAGAATTTATTACGATATGCGGAAAATCAGGCTGTGGAAAGAGCACGCTGCTCAGGCAACTAAAAACGATTCTTACACCGCATGGAGAGCGGAGCGGAAATGTTTTTTTCTGCGGCAAGAAAGTGGAAGAAATAGATCAGCGTACGCAAGCATCGGAGATTGGCTTTGTGCTCCAAAATCCGGACAATCAAATTGTTACGGATAAGGTATGGCATGAGCTTGCCTTTGGCCTCGAGAGCTTAGGCTATGACAAGTCTACGATTCGGCTGCGCGTGGCAGAGATGGCCAGCTTTTTCGGCATTCACACCTGGTTTCACAAAAATGTAGCAGAGCTCTCCGGCGGACAAAAGCAGCTGCTCAATTTGGCATCCATTATGGCGATGCACCCATCCGTGCTCATTCTTGATGAGCCGACTTCTCAGCTTGATCCGATCGCAGCTTCGGATTTTCTAGAAACCGTGAAAAAAATAAATCGCGAGCTTGGTACAACGATCATTATGACCGAGCATCGGCTGGAAGATATATTACCGATTTCCGATCGTCTATACGTCCTAGATAAGGGAGCGATTCTTGCCGAAGGCTCGCCGCAGCAGGTTGGAGCAGCCCTAAACAGCATGAATCATCCGATGTTTCTCTCGATGCCGTCACCGATGCAGATTCATGCAGGAGTCAGCAATAGTTTAGCTGCACCCGTTACGGTAAAGGAAGGCCGTCAGTGGCTTAATGCCTACCTTGCGGACAAAACAGCAGCGGAGATGATCGAACCAAAGGAGAAGCTTGAGGAGGCCGCGGCTTCTATCGCGATCCAGCTCAAGGACGTCTGGTTTAAGCACGACAAGAGCGGGCCGGACATTATTAAGGATTTGTCTTTTACGGTAAGGGAAGGACAGTTCTATTGTATCGTGGGCGGCAACGGAACTGGCAAGACTACGACATTATCGCTCATTAGCAGCATCCTGCAGCCCTATCGGGGGAAGGTGCTTATCGGAGGTAAGAACCCTTCGAAAATGAGTACGAAAGAGCTGTTCACTAAAAATGTAGGCATCCTTCCGCAAAATCCGCAAACGCTGTTTGTGAAAAAAACAGTCGAGCTGGATTTATATGAAATGCTGTCTCAAGCACCGTTAACGAAAGCGGAAAAAGAGGAAAAGGTGGAGGCTGTCGTTAGGTTTGCTGAGCTTGAGCATTTGCTTGCCATGCATCCGTACGACTTAAGCGGCGGTGAGCAGCAGCGGGCAGCACTTGCTAAGGTGTTGTTGTTGGAGCCCAAAATATTGCTGCTTGATGAGCCTACCAAGGGCTTGGACGGTTTTTTCAAGGAAAAGCTAGCCGCATTTCTGCAAAAGCTTAATGACAATGGCGTGACCATTGTTATGGTCTCTCATGATATCGAGTTTTGTGCAAAATACGGTGAGGTATGCTCCATGTTTTTTGATGGAAGCATTATTACAACGAACAAAACAAACAAGTTTTTTGCAGGAAACAGCTTTTATACGACGGCTGCAAACCGGATGGCCCGGCATATATGGAAAGATGGAGTAACAATAGAAGGTGTGATTGAGCTATGTCAGAGAAGCCGTTAGCAGCAAATCATCGTCTTAGCCGCCGAACATGGCTGTCTGCTGTACTTATTTTGATTGTCATTCCGGCGACCATTCTGTTAGGGATATTTGTACTGGATGACCGGAAATATTATTTTATTAGTCTATTAATTGTCTTCTATACGATGCTTCCCTTTGCACTCGTGTTTGAGCAACGAAAGCCGCAGGCACGTGAGCTAATCGTTATAGCGGTGCTCGCTGCTATTGCTGTAGCTGGCCGATCGGCGTTTTTTATGCTGCCGCAGTTCAAGCCTGTTATCGCCATCGTTATTATTGCGGGTGTCAGCTTTGGTGCGGAGGCAGGTTTTCTTGTAGGCGCGACCGCCGGGTTTGTATCTAATTTTTTCTTTGGACAAGGTCCATGGACGCCATGGCAAATGTTCTGCTTTGGCATCATAGGTTTTTTGGCAGGTATTTTATTTAAAAAGGGCTTGCTGAGGAAGACCAGGCTTTCACTTTGTATATTCGGCGGATTATCAACCTTTTTGATTTATGGCGGAATTATTAATTTTGGCTCTAGTATGATGTTTACTTCACAGTCCTCTTGGCAAGCACTGCTAGCCATCTATATTTCTGGATTTTGGTTTGATATGGTGCATGCTGCTGCAACGGTTGTATTCCTCTTTATACTCGCGCGGCCGATGCTTGAGAAGCTAGACCGGATAAAAACGAAGTATGGACTTATTGAGCCAGGCGCTAAAAAGGGCTGATTTGTATTATAATTGCTCGTAGCACTATAATAAAATATAGTCAGGAAACTGCGCAGCAAAAGAGAGGGATTGGAAAAATAGAATGATCTATCGAAATTTAGAAGAATGCATCATTGATTTAGAGAAGAATGGTCATTTGGTTCGTATACATGAAGAAGTAGATCCTCATCTGGAAATGGCAGCGATCCATATGAAGGTGTATGAGGCAGGCGGTCCGGCTTTATTATTTGAGAATGTTAAAGGCTCAAGCTTTCGTGCGGTATCCAATCTCTTCGGAACGATTGATCGCAGCAAGTTTATTTTTCGGCGTACGTGGAATTCCGTCCAAAACGTAATCGGTCTGCGAAATGATCCAATGAAGGCTTTGAAGAGCCCATTTAAACATATCGGAACTGGGCTGGCAGCTGTCACAGCTCTGCCCCTAAAGAAGTCCAGCAGCATGCCCGTAGCTATGCATGAGATCAGCATCACAGACCTTCCGCTTATTAAGCATTGGCAGGAGGATGGTGGAGCCTTTGTTACACTGCCTCAAGTGTATACGGAGGACCCGGAAAACCCCGGTATCATGAATTCTAACCTAGGCATGTACCGCGTCCAGTTGGACGGAAATGAGTATGAGCTGAATGAAGAGGTAGGCGTTCATTACCAAATACACCGCGGCATTGGCATTCATCAGCATAAGGCGAACAAGAAGGGAGAGCCACTTAAGGTTAGTATTTTTATAGGCGGACCTCCAGCACATACTTTATCTGCTGTTATGCCCTTGCCGGAAGGCATGAGTGAACTTACCTTTGCCGGATTGCTAGCCGGACGCCGTTTCCGCTACAGCTATCTCGATGGATTTTGTGTCAGCAATGATGCTGATTTTGTCATAACCGGTGAAATCCATGAGGGCGAGACGAAGCCTGAGGGTCCTTTTGGCGATCACCTCGGATATTATAGTCTGACACATCCATTCCCTGTTATGAGAGTGCATAAGGTTTATGCCAAATCCAATGCAATTTTTCCATTTACAGTTGTAGGCCGGCCTCCGCAAGAGGATACGGCATTTGGCGATTTGATTCATGAGCTGACTGGCAGTGCCATTAAACAAGAGATTCCAGGTGTGAAAGAGGTTCATGCCGTTGATGCCGCTGGGGTGCATCCGCTTCTCTTTGCCATTGGGAGCGAGCGTTATACGCCTTATCAGAAGGTGAAGCAGCCAGCGGAGATTCTGACCATTGCCAATCGTATTTTAGGAACGGGCCAGCTAAGTTTAGCCAAGTTTTTGTTTATTGCGGCAGAAGAGAGCGAGCCGCTGGATACGCATCATGTCGAGCATTTTTTAACCTATATTTTAGAGCGCTTGGATCTGCGCCGCGACATCCATTTTTATACGAATACGACTATGGATACGCTGGATTATTCAGGGACCGGATTAAACAGCGGAAGTAAGGTTGTTATTGCTGCGGCAGGTGATCAAAAAAGAAAGTTATGCAAAGAGGTTCCACATGAATTCGGCGGATTGGCAGGTTTTGATCATGCTCGTTTGGTCATGCCGGGTATTGTCGTACTCCAAGGCTCCGCGTTTACGAATTACGAGGATGCACAGCGCGAGATGAGCAGCTTAAGCAAGGCTCTTCGTGATAAGGGGACGCTTAGCGCTTGTCCGATGATTATCATCTGCGACGATAGTGCATTTATGAGTGCAACCATTAACAATTTTCTGTGGGCTACGTTTACACGCAGCAATCCTTCACATGATATTTATGGTGTAAACAGCTCTTATGAGAATAAGCATTGGGCTTGCGACAATCTCATTATCGATGCCCGCATTAAGCCGCATCAGGCGCCGCCATTGATACCAGACCCGGATGTTGAACAAAACATCAGGCGGTTGTTTGCTAAAGGGGCAAGCTTGAGCGGTGTTCAGATTTCTTAATTTAGAGGAATAGAAGTGCAGAACAAGCTCCGCGGCAGCGGGGCTTGTTTAGTTTAAAATACAGGGAAATATGGATTCTCCGAAACTGTTGATAACGATGCTGCGCCAGAAGCCGGAGAGCGTATAACGAAAGCTAACGGAAACCAGAGACGCTAAAGTTCCATTTTGGGTTAGCGTCACATTTTAACGGAAACCAGAGACTCTATTCCGCAGAAATAAAGCGAAATGCGGCAGATATGTTACAAATAGAGGCTCGTGTTTCCGTTACAATCTTGAAACGAAAAATAAAGGCGATTTAGCGTCTCTGGTTTCCGTTAGAAGTGTGAGCTGACGCGTCTGCCGTTTCATCTTGTTGCATAATAATTTTTACTCTATAAGCATCATGGGTTCCGAAGAATCCTGAAATCACGCGTTTAGATAAAATGATAGTGAGCGAATGGTCATTGTATCAGTGGAACAGAGTGATATAATTAGCTTTGAACGAAATGATAATGATAATCATTACTATATAGATTTAAACTTTAAAAATGAAGTGTTAGCGAAGCGAGAAGATCGTTCTACTCGCGCAGCGCCCACAACGTAAATTTCTAGTTTAATTTATATATTATATTATATATTTTATTTCGTTACTTCAACGCTTACATAGGAGTGTGTAGAAAATGGAAAGACTCGCAAGATCACGTAATATCGTATTGAAGGGGATAATTACTCTTCTAATTGTCATGACAGCGCTCATTGGATGCGGTAATGCTCAAGAGGAGCAGCCGGCAGCAGAATCGACGAATCAAGGGGATACAGTAAAAACTGAAACAGTCACAACGGATAAAGAGAGCGAACAGCCCGGCACGAGTGAAACTCGAATCGTTGAGGATCATTTTGGCGAAGTAGTGATCCCGGTCAAGCCGAAACGAATAGCAGCTATTTATCTTGAGGATTATCTTGTCGCTCTAGGTGTGGAACCGATCGTACAGTGGTATCATCCGAACTGGGGCAAACAGGATTACTTAAATTTAAGCGCTCCCCAATTCGATATTACAGGTGATATAGAAGCGCTGCTTGCAGCAGAACCCGATCTCATTATTTCTGATGGCTTCGCGGATGCGGCCATATACGAGAAATACTCCAAGGTCGCTCCAACCTATCGATTAACGGACGATATTCAAAATGGCAGCTCTACAGAAATCCTTCGTAAGATTGCGGATCTCATCGGTGAGCCTGAGAAGGCAGAGGAATTGCTGAAGGATTACGATTCTAAAATTACCGATATGAAAACCAAACTGCAAGCAGCAATCGGGAAGGAAACCGTTGCCGTTCTGCGACTTAATATCGGTGAGAATGATATAAATCTACTAGGAATCAAAAATAGATTTGTTGGTTCCATTTTGTACAAGGAATTGGGATTGAGCGCGCCGAAGCTGGTTGCAGATATGGACAAGTTTATCGATAGCCTTTCTATGGAGGTACTGCCGGAGCTTGGAGCGGATCATATCATTATTCTTACTTCGAATGGCACGTGGTCATCCGCCGAGAATAAAGAAACGATAGATGGTTTAATGAACAATCCGATCTGGAAAAGCGTCCCGGCCGTTAAGAATGGTCATGTATATCAAGTGGATCGTTCTTACTGGCAAACGGGAGCTTTCACAGCCAATCAGCTCAAGCTGAAAGATTTGGAGAGGTTTCTGCCGCAATAAATGATATATGCTTCTTTATTAAACTCGGAGAGAGAGTATTTCAACTGTATAGTTGAAGTGCTCTCTCTCTTTTCGCTATAATAGTTAAATGATAATAATTCTCATTATTTAAAGGGGACGGGTTAACCTATGAATGAAGAAGGAATAGAGAAGGCTGTCTCGCCTAGCCAATTTTATCGATTATGTGGAATATGCGATATGAAAATTGCCCCCTTACAGCAGCATAAAGCGTTGAAGAATGAAAACTATCAAATGATAGTGATCATATCCGGTAAAGGGAGACTCCTTCTTGGCAAATCAGGCTATCCTCTGGAACGCGGCAAATGCTTTATCGCCGAGCCAGGACTAACGATTGCAAGCGAAGCGGGCGATCAGGGATTGGAATGGTATAAGTTGACTTTTGAGGTACTTCATATTGGAAACCTCAGATCACCTAGTGAGGAACTTCAGTCACCTGCTGTGTTTCCTTGTATTGGGGAAGTCGAATGTGGTCCTTTCTCTCACTGGCTGGAATGGGTTGAAGGGCTTTATCATCATTATCAATCGGAAACGAACGACGAGTTAGGCTTATTAGATCAGCATATACGTTTTCAAGAGCTGCTTCGTCATATATTTAAGCATAATCTCTCAGATTCTCTTGTTGCAAACAGCCGTCAAGCTGTGGAGGCTACGATCGAGCAGCTGCACTACAATTATGGCGACTTATGGACAGTGGATCGTATGGCGGCAGCTGCTAACATCGGTCGCTGGCAGTACACGCGTCTATTCAAAGAAATTACAGGTGAAGTTCCGCTGCAGTACTTGTCAGGTATCCGAATCAATCAGGCTAAGCATCTGCTGCAAGCAACGGATGACCGTTTGTACGATATTGCCCAGAATATCGGGTTTGGCAATGAATATTATTTCAATCGCCGTTTTAAGCAAACAGTCGGGCTCTCACCTGGGCAGTATCGTCGTCATTATCGCGAGGAAATTCGTGTTTTTGCTCCTTTTTTGGAGGATTTTCTCTTGGCACTCGGCATAATGCCGGCACTACAGGTTTCGTTCTCTAAATGGGGGACACAATCCTATTTGGGGCTCGATCATATTCCTGCTGTCGTACTTACGAATGAACCTCAAGCTCCTTTGGCCTGCAAGTTGGATTTTATTATGGTGGAATACGGTTTTCCTGCAAAATGGAATTGTGATCTCTTTGAGAAGAAGGTACCGCAATACATAATGCCCGATCTTGGCGAGAGTTGGCAGGAAACTTTACGAACAGTGGCGGATTTAATCGGAATAGGCAGCAGCACCAAGGTAACTGAGGTGATTGATCATTATGAACGAAAAGCAGATTTAGCCCGAAAGAAGCTTTATGCAATTCGACATCAAACGGTTGCTTTTCTGCGGATAAGTTCGGAGGCCATTATATTATATGCGGGTCCAGACAAAGGCTATACAGGTCCAATTCTATATAAAGATCTAGAGCTGACGCCACACCCACTCGTAGAGCAAGTAACGAGCGGTGTCCGAAGAGCGGAGCTGACCCCAGAATTGCTCGCGCAGCTGGATGCTGACCATTTGTTCGTGACCTTCGAAGTATCAGAGCAGGCGAAGAAGGAGCTATGTATGACTTCTATCTGGCAGTCGCTGCCTGCAGTCGTTCATAACCGCGTTTATGAGGTTGATTATCTCAGTTGGATGAATTACGGTATCCTCTCCCACGGTAAGAAAATTGATGATGTGCTGCGTGTGCTTGCTTAAGGGGTGATTGTGTTATATCGTCATGAATGCTAAACATAAGGATAGATATAGTTCCAAGGGTGTAACGATATATGCGCAGGCAGTGGTCGTATTCACCAGTGTTAATCTGGTGGAAACGGATACATAATTTCATTATTTACTGTTTTTTACATCAATCATCAGGTAAACTAAGTATACAGGACAACAGAGAAAGGGATGATGAATACCTTGCATGTGTTATTAGAGAAGTTAAAAGAAGTCTTTTACGCGGTACTACCCATTACCTTAATCGTTATTATTTTGCATTTTACCTTGTCACCGCTTGATCCCATGGTACTATACAGATTTCTTATTGGAGCCGTTTTCATTATTATTGGGCTCTCAGTCTTTCTGTTCGGTGTCGAAATTGGAATTACGCCTATGGGAAGTAAAATGGGCGCAGCCATAGCAAAGTCGAATAAGATTTGGATTGTCTTAATAGCTGGTGTCTCACTTGGCTTCTTTATTTCGATTGCAGAACCGGATTTACATATTCTTGCGGGTCAAATCGAACTTGTAACCTCTGGAGATATATCTAAGATAGGCATCGTGGTTATTGTATCCATTGGTATTGCGGTACTCCTCTCCGTTGGTCTGGCGAGAATCGTATACAATATTCCGCTTTATAAATTATTAACCGTGCTGTATTTCATCATTTTTGGACTAGCTTTATTCACTTCACCGGAGTTTCTAGCAATCTCCTTCGATTCTTCAGGAGCAACGACTGGCGCCTTAACGGTACCGTTCATGCTAGCTCTCGCCTTAGGTGTATCTTCATTGAAAAAAGATAGCATGGCCTCTGAGAAGGACAGCTTCGGTCTTGTTGCAGTCGTCTCTGCTGGCGCAATAATAGCTGTAATGATTATGAGCATCGTTACTAGACAAGACAAGGCATCTGGTAGTCTTGGGCATCACGAATCTTCTGCTGGCTCTTTAATGGGTCCATTCTTTCACAAGCTGCCTATCATTGCAGGTGAAATTACGTTGGCCTTGCTGCCGATCCTGATCATTTTTATTATTTTCAACAAAATCTCATTTAATTTGTCTAAGTTTGCTTTTCGAAAAATAATTATCGGTGTTCTCTTCACCTTTTGTGGTCTTGTTCTATTTCTTGTGGGAGTAAACGCAGGTTTTATGGATGCTGGCAGCTTAGTGGGATTCACATTGGCCGCCCTTGATAATAAGGCATATATTATTATTGTCTCGCTTTTAATAGGTCTAGTTGTAGTACTTGCAGAGCCTGCAGTATACGTACTGACTCAGCAAGTTGAAGATGTGACAAGCGGTTATGTAAGTCGTAGAATCTTACTCTTGACTCTCTCAATTGGAGTAGGCGCTGCTGTTGCGCTGTCGATGGTTCGGATCATCGTTCCTGAAGTTGAATTATGGCATTATCTACTGCCTGGCTACCTGATCTCGATTGCGCTTATGTATATTGTTCCTAAGTTGTTCGTGGGCATGGCATTTGACGCTGGAGGTGTTGCATCGGGTCCAATGACAGCGACATTTATTTTGGCCTTCGCGCAAGGGGCGGCCGAGTCCATCGATGGTGCAGATGTGCTGGTAGACGGTTTCGGAATAATCGCAATGGTCGCAATGACACCAATTATTTCCTTACAAATTCTAGGATTAATCTTTAAGATAAAATCTAAAAAAGGAGGGCTAGAACAAAAATGACTGAGCATACCGAATTAGAGAATATTGAGTTGCTTTGTATTATCGTCAACATTGGATTAGGAAACAAAGTTCTCCATGTTTCAAAGCAATGCGGGATTAAAGGTGGAACTATCTTTTTGGCCAGAGGCACTGTTAATAACCGTATTCTAAAAATGCTTGCACTCTCTGATGTTAAGAAAGAAGTCGTGCTCATGGTCTCTAATAAGAATGCAGTCGAACAGCTCGTGCAACTACTCGATCATGATTTTAATTTTGAAAAACCGAATCACGGAATTGCATTTACTACATCCATAACGAACATTTTCGGTGTTAGCAGCCTTAAAAGTGAAAAATCTGTAGAATGTAAGGGAGGAGATCTGCCGATGTATCATTCGATCACTGTGGTGGTGGATAAAGGGAAAGCCGAAGATGTCATTGATGCTGCAACCAAGGCGGGTTCTAGAGGCGGTACAATTATTAATGCTAGAGGCGCAGGCATCCATGAAACAAGTAAAGTATTCTCGATGGAGATCGTTCCAGAGAAAGAAATGGTATTGATTCTCTCTGAAGGTGAAAAAACCGATGCCATTGTTGACTCGATTAGAACTGCACTCAAGTTGGATGATCCAGGTAATGGAATGATTTACATTCAAGAAGTAAACAAAACTTATGGTCTGTATAAGTAGATGGGAACTATAGATCCTTGTTATTGTTGAGAAGGGCAAACAGAAGATCAATCCTGGACCAGAAGATAAACTGATGGTGGGAATGACAGTTGTTATAGCTGGAGAGAGAATACAAATTAAGCTGCTGCATGATTTGCTGCTAGAAGGATAACACAGGTTATGCTGTACATTATAAGGGGCATAGAATCAGTTTGAAGATTCTATGCCCCTTTTGTTGCCAACATGTCGGAAGACTGAAGGGAATGCAGCGCGGGGGACTATGCGATCGGCTAACACCGTAGTAATATCTTAGAGGGCCTACTAAGAGATTACATTAGAATATCGGAACTTCCCCACCTAAAGGGAAAGAATCCTCCCACCACGGTAGAAGGACTGCTTTTTATAAATGTTGTTCCGTCATTTCGCCGAAGGGTATTTCGATTTTTTGTCACTAGATATAGTGACAAAAGCCAGCTCATCGAGCCATTCCGGAATGAGATTGCTTTCAAGCCCTTCAGATTCATGTAAAGCGATACAATTGCTCGGCTTGCCGCTTCCTCAATCGCTTGACAGGCCCCTTGCCCCATATTTGGCGTAATTGCGTGCGCCGCATCGCCGATGAAAGCAATGCGATCAGCATAAAATTGTTCCATGGGTTCGATATCCACAACATCGCGATGAATCATTCGATTGCCTAGCGTGCTCTCCAGTAGACTTGGAATGGGTTCGTGGTAATTTCGGAACCGTTCGTACAAGTCCTGAGGCGAATAGGCCGCCAATACGGGATCATTGGCCTCCGCGTTCACCAGCGCATACCTGTACCTATTTTCAGAATAAATCGACTTGCGGATTGGGGAATGAATACCGTCAGCCGCGATTAAGAGCGCACCTTCCACAGCACTGTGATCGTGAAAGTGAACCTTTACACATTCATTGCCGTGTTCAATCTGATCGCATATCTTTCCCCATTTTACTGTTCCTGGCTTGAGTGCTTCTAATAAATGCCGATGAAGCTCGCTCCGATGAATGGCATACATCGATTGGAAACCGTTTGGAACGAGCATCTTTGTGATAAAACTCCCTTGATCCGTCAGCATATGAAATCCGTTGCTCTCGTAGCCTTCATCCATAATTTTCTCCGCGACCCCGAATGGGCCCAGCGCTTGTAAGGCGTTAGGAGCGATAATAATCCCCGCTCCAACGACAGTAGGATCTGGATTCCTTTCATAAACAATTGCCTCAAGCCCCAGCTTCTGCAGCGCAATGCCCGCACACAGCCCGGCAATTCCTCCGCCTACGATGATAATCGGTTTAGCTATGGCTCACCCTCCAATTGGAATTGAAGCAAGAAATGCTAGGGACAGAACAGCGCATAATGGTACGTACAGGTAGGTATCCATTTTTGCGAAAGCCGTTTCACGCTTTTTCTTAAAAATGCCGAAAAAATCAAACTCTCCGATCACCCTAAGCGCAAATATGGCCGCACACACCCATGCGCCCGAACGAACGATAAAAGAAGGGAGGAGCGCAGTCATAAGACCGGCTTCCATAAGCAGCAGTAGAGCTGCCGAAGCAACCAATATTGCCACAAGCACTGTTGCGGCAATTCCTGGAGCAATGGCGCGGCTCCCCTCCTGCTCCGGGAGAACGGCTTTCAATCCCCGCTTGCCGCCGAATGCCCAATAGATATGCCATAGGCTGATGACGAATAAAAGACAAGCAGCAATTACTACGAATACGATCGGCATGACTAAACCTCCGCTTTACAGCAGATGCCATTCCAGACGATATCCAGATGTTTCTCGAATCGATCGACGATGTTTGGGCTATCAGCGTCAAGCAGGGTCCATGTCATCAATGTATGAAAATAGGCACCGACCACTGCAGAAGCAATAAGCTCCGTCTCCAGTTTGCTGTGCAGCATTCCGGTTTGCTTCGCTTCGTTGATCATGTCCATCAGCATATGCTGCAGTTTCCTGACGCTATTGGATTCCAACTCCGCGAGGAATGCCGAGCGAACGAGTTCGCCGACGACCAGTCTCATCAGATCACCCCCCTCGCTGTATCGCTTGAGCAATCCACCGAGCAGAGCACTAATTTTTGTTTTCGGATCTTCGATCTCGCGATACCTCTCCAAGCTCTGATCCAGTAGTTGGAGCTGCGATTCGCCGAGATATAATAAGAGTTCTTCCTTTTTCGAAAAATAATTAAAAAACGTTCCTTTCGCAATTCCGCAAGCTGCCGCTATCTCTTGGACGGTAACCCCCTCATAGCCTTTCTCCTTAAACAACTGGATCGCCCGCATAAAAATATGTTCCTTTGTATCTTGTTTTCGAGCCTCTCTGAGCATGGACTCACTCCTTCAAGTATGACTTTAATTGTAAAATGACCATGGTCATTTTGTGACTATGGTCATTATAATATATTGGAGCGGTCGCCGTCTATCCAATGGAAGACAGTGAACAGAAAAAGAATTGTCATTGGAGATTGATATACGATTAACAAATACTAAGGCATCCAAGGGGTGCCTTATTAAATTGCCTATAATGGCTATTTGGTAATTATACATCCTTAACTAAAAATCCCCACATTCATGGAATGTCGATCAATTTGCTAATTATCCCTGTATTTGTGTAGACTATTCAGCTGATTATTATGACATTGCAAGTTTGTATGCCTCAGCGCCTTTTTGAAGGAAATCCGTGTTCTATAGCGCGCCACGCTACTAGCAGCGCAAGGATCAGTAGAATAAACAATGCCCACGGGAAGGAGCCGACGCCAAGTGTTTCGATCAGAATACCGCCTATCAGACCGCCGCCGCCGATGGCCAGATTCCATGACGTCACCAGCATCGACTGAGCCACATCTGCACTCTCACCGCTGGCTTCAGCAACTGCTGTCTGTAGCAAAGTCGCCGCTCCACCGAACGTCAACCCCCACACAGCAACCACTAGATAGATCACGATGGGCTGATTGCCACTTATGCCTAGTGCGACGGACGCCAAGGAGAAAGCAGTGAGGCTGATCAGAACCAATGGCCGCAATTTGCGGTCGATTAAAACACCGATGACCCAGATTCCAATAAGCGCTGTAATGCCGAAAATAAGAAGGACCAAGTCAACGTGCTGGGTAAGCCCAGCTTGGGCAAGATACGGTGCAATATAGGTATACAGGATGTTATGTGCCAGTACCCAAGCCAGAACGACAAATAGTATTGGCCGTACCCCTGGGGTGAGGAAGACTTTTCGGAGAGGAAGCCGTTTGTCTGCGGCCTCACCTGGATAGTCGGGCAGCTTCCAAAGCACCCAGGCAACCAGCATTAGAGCCAGCAACGACATGATTCCGAAGACAGAGCGCCAGCCTACAAGGTCACCGAGTAGTGTTCCAGCAGGGACACCGAGCGCCAGGGCGAGAGGCGTCCCGACCATCGCCACCGCCATTGCTCGTCCCTTAAGTGATTCCGGCACCATCCGGCGGGCATAGCCTGCTAGCATACCCCATAAGACACCAGCGGATACGCCCGCGAAGAACCGAGCTACTAGCGTCAATATATAGTTGAAAGAAAATGTAGTGAAGGTGTTGAATACGAGAAAACCAAGGATACATATGAGCAGCAGTGGTCGCCGCCGCCACCCGCGCGTCGCGGTGGTCAAGGGAATCGCGGCCAATAGTGAGCCTAGGGCGTACAGGGTGACGAGTTGACCCGCAAGGGCCTCTGAGACTCCAAGACCCTCACCAATCTGGAGCAGCAAGCCGGCCGGAATTGTTTCTGTAAGAATACAGATAAATCCCGTCATAGCTAGGGCGAGTAATCCAGCCCATGGGAGACGTTCAGAAGAGGGAATGTTGGAGACACTTTGTGTGGTAGAAGTTGTGTTTTGGCTCATTTCAGAAGCACCTTTCTTGTATAAGTTGCAGATTATATGATGCACGGCATAGCGATTAATCGGCTAATAGAATGAAGTGACGTATTAATGTTGTAATGTTATTTCTCTATGATCGTTTTCTATTTCTTAATTCTTTCATAAACGGCTTCACAAAGGTCAATGGTAAACTGACCTGACATGCCTTCCAGTGCGGTATTGGTGAACGCCACGACGCTGAGCCGCTGCTTAGGATCAACGAACCACGAATGACCATAGGTCCCCCCCATGCGCCATGTACCTGGGGATTCCGGGGTGTCTGCGGCGACAGGATTCTTTAGCAGCGTAATACCGAGGCCGAAGCCTCGCCCTGGCCAAAAGGCCATGGGTAGATCACCGATCTGGTTGGTAGTCATTTCGCGAACCAGGGACTCCGGCAGCAGGGGCGCTCCACCCTTGCGTAATGTTTCCAGCAGTTGCAAAAAGTCTCCGGCGCTGCCGACCATACCAGCCCCTCCAGAAGGATAGGCAGTTCCGTCAAATGCCCGCCCGGGGGCAAGTCGGAAGCCTGCCGTGTTCTCCACAAAGGCAACGCTGTCGGGATCATGTAAAGGTCGTGGTTCTGGAAAAGCATTGGCATAGGCAGTGGTCAGTCGTGCAGGGTTGACTGCGATAAAACAAGTGTCGTTCATACCAAGTGGCTTAGTCACCAGCGAGTGTATGGCTTCGCTGAGTGATGTTTCTGTTACCTTTGCAATTACTGCTCCCAACACATCAGTCGCGATGGAATATTTCCATTCAGTGCCTGGCGTATAGAGGAGCTGTACAGAGGCTAGACGACGCAGGTTCTCTTCCAATGTGATGCCGGACTGATCCATGCCATCCGATACCCCGGCTCGCTGATAGGAACCATCTTCTTCTTGGAGAAATCCGTAAGACAGACCCGCGGTATGCGTCATCAAGTGACGAATCGTCAATGTCGCGAACTCGCCGTTCTGCAAACGTGGCCGAAACTCTGGAAGCCAATGATCAACGCGGTCGTCCAGCTGTAAGCGACCTTGAGCAACTAATACTAGTGCAGCCGTTGAAACGATTGGTTTGGTAACCGAGGCGAGTCGGAATAAGTCATCTTCTTGCATGTGCAGGTTCATCTCACGGTCGGCAAGACCGGCAGCACGGCTATAAACCAGGACCCCATCTATCGCCACTTTAATAACAGCGCCGACCAAACGCTTGTCGGCAAGCGTTCGATCTATTACGTCATCAATGCGGCCTGGTAAACATTCTGAATTAATCTTGTTTGAATACAACATACTCAATATATTCATCCTTTCGGAATAGTTAAAGCATTGAATACTTTACTATTGTAATTATATTATATAAACTTAGTTACCTTGATTACATAAGGCAACTAAGTTAAATTAGCCTTTTAACAAGTAAAGACAAGTTAGTTCGAAGGGAAAACCTTAAATTTAAAGGAGGTGGTTTTGATGGACCACGTTGATAAGAAAATCCTTTTTCACCTTCAAAGCCAAGCGAGAATTTCTATGACGGAACTAGGGAAATGTGTTGGCCTATCACAACCCGCAGTAACAGAAAGAGTTAAGCGTATGGAAGAGAAGGGGATCATCAGCGAGTATCGCACCATTGTTTCCCCTGAAAAAATTGGAAAACATGCTGCTGCTTATATGCTGATTCATTCGAGGGATTGTAACGCATTTCTTGATTTCTGCCGCTCAACTCCCGATGTTGTCGAATGTCACCGTATTAGTGGGGAACATAACTACTTATTAAAAGTAATGACAGACTCCACAAAAGCCCTCGAGGAGTTCGGAAATCAATGTGATAAATACGGGACCTATACGATTCTAATCGTGATGTCATCGCCAATCGATCATAAATTTCTTATACCTTCACTTGAAGAAGCAAACTTAAACCTGCTGGGTTAGATGAACATAGTAAACAACGAAACGTTAGGGAATCGGTATCTAACGGTCAAGAAGCAATTAAAAAGACATTATGATTATAATCAGACAAGTTTTCTCTTAGGAGAGAGCTTGTCTTCTTTTTTTATCTGTGAGGAGAACGAAAGTATACCTGAATTCGACTAAGTTGCTACGTTCGGATAGTAGAATGTGCGAAAGCAAGAGGGGAATCTTAATTATGTAAGAAACGTGTTATCGAGATTAAAAAACTTAATTTACTGGAGGAATAATAACAATGTCCAATGAGAACGAATCAAAAGATTTCAAGATTGAAGATTTGGAGAAGCCGTTGACGGAAATGGAAATGAAAGAAACAACCGGCGGTGCGGGGAAATAGGGGCAGGAGGACAAGTTATCACCGTTGCTTCGATGGATGAGGTGATGGCGGCCGCCATGCTTGCAGGAGCCGACGAATTCATCATGACATTTCCGAATGGCTACGACACAAAGGTAGGAGAGCGGGGGGCAAGCCTATCCGGCGGGCAGCGCCAACGCATCTCCATAGCGCGGGCACTGATTGGAAATCCGCGAATTCTGATCTTCGATGAAGCGACGAGTGCGCTCGACAATGAATCCGAGAAGACGATTCAGCGGAATATGAGTACGATACTGAAAGATCGCACAACTCTCATCATCGAGCATCGACTGAGCACCATTCGGCATGCAGATCGCATTCTCGTTCTGGATCAAGGGGTTATCGCAGAGTCAGGTACTCATGAGCAGCTCATGATGGATAAAGGCCTTTATCATATGCTGGTTAGTCAGCCGTAAGAGTAGGTTTTAAAAAATATACACTATCGCAAGGAGGCAGGCTTTCTGTTTCCGGGAGAGCTGGTCTTCTTTTCTTTGCTTCTCTGAAGGCATGCCGACTTGGCATCCTCCGCCAAATTAGACGAATGAATCTTTGAAAGTTTCTTTCTTATGAATAGTCAGATCAGGCTTGATAGCTCGATCTTGGCGGGTTGTGCTTCTCTGATAGGCATTGTTTCGTATTAGTGCAAAGATAATGAGCAGTGTCCCGAAAAATTCATAAACACTGATATTGTAGCCTTGAAAAGCCATAATGATAAACGTGGTAATCGGAACGAAATTGATAAACAATATGCCATTCAGCGGCGATAATAACTTGATCCCTAAATTCCAGCTGAGCAAGGCCACTAGCCCTGGCAATAGGATCATAAAGGACATTTCGTATTTGATCGAGAGTATCGTTTGCCAGGTTGGAACAGGAAGCAGATTCGCGGAGGATGCGATTGCAACAATGACAAAAGAAACGGCGCTTCCTAGCAAGCAGGTTAAAGTAGAATAGCGCAATATCGACCAATCTCTAAACCGACTTCCCCCCATGGAATAGATTACCCACCCGACAACTCCTGCGAAAATGAGCATTAGCGGAAAAAGATGCTGCCCTGCCATCATGAAAAAAGTCATTTTTCCATTAGTGATGACTAGCAACGCTCCAGCTAATGCGATAGCTGTACTCGTAAACATGTATTTTTTTGGAGTGGTTTTATAAGTAATCCACAAGACCATGATGGATATTATGGGCATAAGCACTTCCATAATCGAGGCGGCTATCGTACCTGACTCCCCCATGAGCTGCTGTCCGAGAAAGACTGACATATTATAGACCGTAAATGCCATCGTTCCATAAAACAATAAAGCTTTGCCCCTTCCTTCCAAGCGAAATGCCGACTTTCCCTCTTTAAACCAAAGCAGCACACTGAGGATGATACCAACAATGAAGTAGCGGATAAACGAGAAATAGAACGGATCAATTTGTTGTAAAGCAAGATGTGCAACAGGAAACATTGCTCCCCAAGACATACTTGCGATGAGGCATAGCACTGACCCAATGATGATTTTTTTCGTAAGCATGAATACTCTCTCTCCCTAGCTGAAATTTGCCGTGTTATGGTGTAAGACTAATGATAGGGAGTTATAATGCTTTAGTAAAATGATTGTAAATAAAGTTTATCATCATTTATAATGATAGAAAGAAACGGAGATCATCATATCGGAGTGCGGGGGAGGGATCGTATTGGAGTTTAATGATTTGAAAATATTTCAGACTGTTGCAGCACATGGCAGTGTCAGCAAAGCTGCATTAGAGCTGAATTACGTTCAATCGAATGTAACAGCAAGAATTAAGCTGCTGGAGAAAGAGCTTCAGACGTCACTGTTTTATCGGCACAAGCGCGGGATGATCTTAAACACGGAAGGAAAACGGTTGCTGGAGCATACGAGAGACATATTATCAAAAATGGAGAAGATGAAGAGCAGCTTTTTAGATAAATCCTCCCCTTCCGGTGTACTCGAAATTGGTATCGTGGAGACGGTGGCTGCTTTGCCCAATATTTTATCCTCCTATCATAGCAAGTATCCAAATGTTGAAATATCATTAAAAGCAGGAGTAACAGATTTTCTACTGGATAAGGTCGTTGATATGAAGCTCGACGGAGCGTTTGTTTCAGGTCCCATCAAGCATCCGTTAATTGAACAGATTGAGGTTATTCAAGAAAAGCTGGTAATCGTCACTAAAGGAAGCAGTTTTTCTACGGAGGATATAAGAACTAAGCCTTTGTTGTTATACAATAAAGGCTGTGGTTATCGCGAAAGGCTGGAGGGCTGGCTAAAGGCGGAAGGTATTATTCCTAAGCAGATTATGGAGTTTGGAACGTTTGGGACGATTATAGGCAGCGTAGCTGCTGGCATAGGCATAACGATTATTCCGGAATCATCCATTGCCGATCTGGCTGCTAGTGGTACCGTATTTTGTCATCCTGTGGCCGAGCCCTATCGTGAAATCACGACGATTTTTATACGGCGCAAAGACTCGTATTTAACCAGCACTGTCAGCTGCTTTATAGATGAAATTATTGCTCGAGCTAGACTTTCCATTCCTAGTACCTGATGCTTCCGCTGCTTGACGGTAAGGGGCGAATACCCCAGATCATATTGAATCCTGACGCGGCTGTTCGGGATACGGGAAGAAGTGGCTGCGATATGACAATTAGGGCGGAAAGTTTCCGCCCTAATTGCATACAAAACGAGTAAATGAGCCTACATAGGCGAGGAAGTATAGAGGAATGTTCTTAAAATGAAGCGAAGACGGCCTATTTCATCAACGAAGAATAGTTTACAAATATCTTCGCAGCTTGTGCACGAGTCGTCGGGTCATTTGGCATAAACTTACCGTCTGTTCCACTTATAATTTCAAATTCATGAAGCATCGAGATGGCAGTTTGCGTTTCTGTATCTAAGCTTGCAATATCGGAGTAAGGAGCAAGTGCAGCTGCAGAGTAGAGCTCGCCTTTGGCAAGTTCATAAGAACGCTTTACCATAAGCGCTAGATGAGCACGCTTAATTGGTTCGTTTGGCTTAAAGAATCCGTCATTTTCTTTAACAATCCCGAACTGATAAGCGGCAGCAATTTCAGCTTGAGTATTTGAATTAAATTGTTGTATATCTTTAAATGGAGAAGCTTGGTCTGTTTTCAGACCGAATGCACGTACCAAAAGCGATGTAGCTTCTGCGCGTGTCAATACTTTTTCTGGTTTGAATGTGCCATCCGAGTAACCGAATACAATTCCTGCTTCTACTGCTTGTTCAATAAAGGGTTTCGCCCAATGTTGATCGATATCTGAGAATTGTGGAGTGGGTACATCACCTTCAGATGATCCTGAATTGTCAGCTAGCAGCTGTTTGCCAAATGCTTCTGCCACTGCTTTATATCCAGCTTCGCTCAGATGAATATTAGAGCTGTTTGGCAAGTAGGTTGGATAATCCTTCGAGATGATATCCATTGTGGGCACATAAATAGCTGTAGTGCCTTTCATACCAGCCTGTATAGCTCCATTTAGGCCATCCAGCAGTTGTCCAAGTTGTGGCTGGTATTCTGCAGCAAGATAAGGGAATGAATTATAATAGCCCATCACATAGATTTGAACAGTGGGATTAATCGTATAAATGCCTTGTAAAATCTGACTGTAGTTTACTCCTACATTCTGAATCGCAGCAGTGATATCTGCTAAATTAAAAGTCGGGGTTCCAGATGCTGGATCAATTTTAATGTTAGGCAATACATCATTTGAACCAATACTAATGGTAATAAGGTTAGCTTCGGCAATGGAATGATGAAGTTCAGCTTGTTGATTTTGGTGACCGATTCCAAGAATAGGTTTGGATACATTTTCTTTTAAGTCTTTTAAAATATCTGCTGTCGCATATCCAGGATAGGAGAAGCCTTTATTAGACGATTGTAAAAGATTTAAGGATTGTAATGAAGCTGCTAGAAAATCAGGGTAGCCATTTCCAGGCTGTCCTTCTGGAGTTATGCCGAAAGCCAGCGAATCACCGAGTGCCAGATAGTTAATCGTTGTAACTTTAGTCGGGGTTGCCGACTCGGCACCATCCGCCATAGCAAGCGTAGGGACAGCTACAAAAAGCAATAAAAGTGCCAGTGTGAAGATCGTACGAAATTTAAACATGAATTTCAAATTCCTCCTATTTTGGTTTGAATTTTTTAGCTCACTGCTGCTTCTATTATACAGGATGCTAGAGTGGCATTGACTATAGTCTATCAAATAAATCCAAAAGATTCTGTAATCTCAGTTACAGAATCAGATGAATGAGTCATTAAGTTTCGAATGTACTTCTTTAATCCAAAGCCGCACGCTGAGGATGATACTACGGTGTTTACTGACCGATTCGTTTCCATTCGTATTGCTTGGTCCTCCAATAACGCCGTCCTTTCCCCATCAAATGAAAACAACCGAACCCAATCAAACTACCGATGGCATATAAAATGACATCATCGATGTCTGCGACTCCAAGCCGAGTTATCAGTTGAACGCCTTCAAGCAATACAGCTGCGACGACTGATAGGCAGAGAAATCGAGACAGAGTAATTTTTTTCTTTGCCAATAAAGGAAGCAGCAATCCAAAAGGAACAAACAATAGCATATTTCCAACTAGATTATTAAAAATGATATCGGGATTATACTGGGTAAAATTCATAATATAATTAGCTGTCGATTTAAAGGGAATAATGTTTAGAGTGCCTCCATATCTCTTGCCAAATTGAAGCGTAATTCCATTGTTTATGAATTCTCCATACATCAACCTAGTAACCGTTCCAATAAATAAAATTTTAATTACGGTAAGGATGTAAATAACTGCAGCCGACCAGGCTAGTCCCTTAAATAACCGTTGGAGGGGATTTATAGCTGCCACCAGCTTATTCCGCAGCTCCTTCTCTTCACCAAAATCGTAGATTGCACATTTTTCTGCATCCTCTACACGATAGCCTATGTTTAAGTATTGTTTCTTGAGCTGCTGCAGATGATCGAATATTTCATCAAATAGTTCATCTTCTTCCTTTTCGGATACCCCATGACCTTTAACAATCCTTTTAGCATACAGTTCCAGCCGCTTCATGCCATTCCCCCCGTTACAGTTCCAATTAGCTTCGTGATTGTCTTCCACTCCTGCAGCTTATGCTCAAGCACCGTTTGCCCATGTTCCATTATCCGATAAAACTTGCGACGCCCGCCTTCATCGGACTCTCCCCAGTATGATTGAAGATAGCCTTTCCCTTCGAGCCGTTTTAATGCGGGATAAAGTGTACCTTCACTCATACTGTAATCGTCGTCACTATTTCTTTTTATTTGCTGTATAATCGCATATCCGTAGGTATCCTGTCTTGAGATCACGGACAATATCAGAATATCGATGCTGCCTTTCATTAGTTCCTTATCCATTTCAAATGCACCTCCATTAATTGACATTGTATAACACACTACCTCGTTATACAAGTTTTGAAGCAGGAAATTTAGATTTAAAAGAAGGAAGCACCGAAAGCAATGGATAAAATTGAACGTAATCAGTTGACATCTATATAAGTTGAACTAAACATTTACGTTTTGGTCGCTGCGCGAGTAGATCATTTCACCATACTTTCTCTATATTTCTCCGGAATGAAACGCGCTGGCGCCGCCGAAGGACGGCGATAGCCGTTTCACCTTGGTTCAAGGTATATCGTTTAATGAGAAGCAGCCTAGCCTGCACTTTGTACACTAGAAACCTCACATGAGAGCCGTTTCAGATGGCTACATTGTAATTATGCAGTAGAATTAACTCCAAACCAACGAATATCGCCCTAGAATAGGCCATCTATTGCACAAACTACAGTGTACGTATCGAGTCAGGCAAGTAACGTCGATTACATTATACAAACTGCAGCGTAGCCTCGTCCTATCGCGCTATTTCCTAAACGAACTAACCCAACTCTATCAGTTGAACCAAAGAAATCGGCGATGTCCTTGACTGATTTTCCTTTAAGATCTACATACAACGCTTGATAATGTTCATACCTGCCTGTTCAAATTAATTTCTTTCTTATTCGACATGCAGGTCGTTATTTCCCTACCATAGGTTTCTAAAACTTAAGTTCAACTTATATAGCCAGAGACAGGAAGAAAAAGCACAGGTGAAAGAACCTGTACTAGCTTTGATAGAAAGGCTGTAAGGAATGAATCGTTTAATGAGAATCAGCCAATGTCTGGACACTCAATAAGATGTGTTAAGTAAAAAGAAGATGGCTCCTGAATTCGTCAGGAGCCATCTTCTTTCATTCCCATTGATAGCGAGATTCACTGAGTATAGACGTAAATGTTAACTTTGCTAAGGGTTTTTGGGTGACAGCTAGGGGTCAGTCCACATTGATGGCTGCTGCGGCACCTCTCTTTGTAGCAGGAGAAAGGGAGGTCAGCAAAGCCATATAGCTGTCTATTCCATAGTACCGGCAATCTCTAGTGATCGATGCTTAATACGTGATTTTTCAACTGCGGATCCTAGCAAGTCTGCTACTTCAGTAGGTTTTCTTATATTGAGAAGCTTAAATTCGGAATGGCTTGTATCGGATGAAAATACCGTGATATCTCCTATTCTGAGGATCCGTTCCCATAAGCTTCGTTTTGAAGTAATATCTCTGATCCGGTAGAGGCGGATTTCATCACGTCTCTTTGTTAAGATTCCCTTTTCCACTATAATTCTTGATTCTGTAATCTGATATTTTGTAAAGCTAGGAAATCCAAAATTGAAGGGCTTTCCTTCCCACAATACTTCGTCCATTTTGTTCCTCCTACCGCTATAAACTCCAATAGTGAATTTAATTAATCATATTTTACCATAATATATGAATCTAGCGGCAATGAATATTATTTTCAAAATACTGCTGATCTTCCTGCCAGCCCCTGACCTGACTCATCATCCAACGTAGCGAGTAGCGATGATTAAACTCGCGCTCAATAAAAGCGGCAATGATTTCAAGTGTCCAGCTCTTAGAATGGTCGTACTAGTTCGATGGGTTCAGTGCTATAGGAAGAGGCTACGCTGCAGTTTGTACAACGTAATCGACGTTACTAGCCTAACAAGGAACGAATACTGTAGTTTTTACAATAGATTGTCTATTCTAGGGCGATATTTGTTGGTTTGGAGCTCATTCTCCTGCAAAATTACAATGTAGAGTTCTGAATCAGCTCTCATGTGAGGTTTTCATTGTACGAAGTGCAGTGTAGACGCTTCTCCTTCATCTAGCGGAAGCTTTAGTGCATGATCTAGCGAGTTCCGGGTCGTACACGGCTAAGGATGCTGCAAGGATAGCTGCGCATTGGAGTTTAGATGATCTACTCGCGCAGCGCCCAAAACGCAAATGATTAATTGGGGTGATCCCCCAGCCCTTTTTTTAATTTCGTATATAACCCCCTTTTCTTTCATAATTCTTTCATAGCGTTTTGTTATGCTTCCATTGGAGGGATTTCGTATTAATAATGAATATGGATGAAGGAGCGGGTGAAAAATTGTTATCTATTAAATGGAGAAAGACTGTTCGCCGTTCTTTGGTGTTTGTATTGTTGTTCAGCTTGATCGTTCCATTCAATCTCTATACGGCAGATGCAGCTCAGATAGTGACTGAGAGTCGGCAAATGGTACGGATCTCTGCGGGAGGTTTTCATTCGCTCGCATTAAAAGCGGATGGCACTGTTGTTGTATGGGGTGACAATAGTCTTGGTCAAACGACCGTGCCAGAAGGATTGTCAGATGTAGCCTCGATTGCCGCGGGATACAATCATTCACTCGCTTTAAAAGCAGATGGTACTGTTGTCGCATGGGGAGAAAACAATCACGGTCAAACGACCGTGCCGGCAGGATTGTCCGACGTGGCGTCGGTCGCCGCGGGATACGGTCATTCACTGGCGCTAAAATCGGACGGAACTATAATCGCATGGGGTCTCAATGATTATGGTCAAACGAGTATTCCAGCTGGACTGTCGAATGTGGTGGCAATCGCTGGGGGAGGATATCATTCGCTGGCTCTAAAATCGGACGGCACCGTCGTCGCATGGGGTTACAACGATTTTAGCCAATCGAGCGTGCCGATTGGACTAACCGGAGTGGTGTCAATCGCCGCGGGAGAGGCTCATTCGCTCGCATTCAAATCAGACGGCACTGTTGTCGGATGGGGGCTCAACGGTAATGGTCAAACGAGCGTTCCGGTAGGACTAACCGGAGTGACGTCGATCGCTGGGGGAGGACTTCATTCTCTCGCACTAATATCGAATGGAACCTTAGTCGGATGGGGCCTCAATGGTAATGGTCAAACGAGCATTCCGGCAGGACTAACCGGAGTGATGTCGATCGCGGGAGGAGAAAAACATTCGCTGGTGCTAAAAGTGGATGGCACGATCCTTGCGTTTGGAGATAACAGTAAAGGTCAAACATCCGTACCAACAGGGCTGGATTTGCCTGTGAAAGGTAACCGGATCGTCGCTGGAGGAAGCTTCTCCCTAGCGATAAAAGCGGACAGCACTGTCGTTGGATGGGGAAGGAATGCGTCTGGAGAAAGAGAACTACCGGTAGGCTTGAGCGGCGTCGTATCGATCGCCGCCGGTGACTATCATACTCTGGTGCTAAAATCGGACGGTACTGTGGTTGGGTGGGGAAACAACGATTATAATCAAACAATCATGCCGGCTGGAATAACCAAAGTGGTATCGATCGCCGCTGGAGCACTTCATTCGCTCGTGCTGAAATCGGACGGTACTGTCATCGGATGGGGACATGATTTATATGGTCAAAGCAGCGTACCTGCGGGCTTAAGCGATGTCGTATCGATTGCTGCAGGTTATTTTCATTCAATGGCATTAAAATCGAACGGTACGGTGGTGACATGGGGTAGCACTATTTATGGTGATACGACCGTACCAGCAGGATTAACCGATGTGGTATCGATCGCTGCAGGCGAATTTCATTCGCTTGCGCTGAAGGTAGACGGCACTATAGTCGGATGGGGAAATAATGTTTATGGTCAAAGCAGCGTCCCTGCGGGATTAAGTGATGTCGTAGCGATTGCTGCGGGAGCAAACCATTCACTTGCACTAAAGTCGGACGGCACGTTGGTTGCATGGGGACTAAATAATTATAATCAGCGCAGCGTACCGGACGGCTTAAATGATGTCGTATCGATTGCTGGGGGGAATTATCATTCGCTCGCATTACAAGCGGATGGAACGGTCATCGCTTGGGGGCGGAATTCCGACGGCGAAACGACCGTACCCGGTAATACCAATTTGAGCAGCTTAATGTTGCAGGAAGGGGGATTCACGCAGTCCTTTGATCCTACCGTGACAGCCTACACCTATTATTATGACGGACAATCGCTGCCTAGTATCCATGTGACACCGACACTTGAGGATACGACCTACTCGCAGTTGTATGTGAATAATGAGCTGGTGACGAGCGGCAGTACGAAGGCGATCAACATTGCGGGAGTGATCTCGGACATGGATGTACTTGTCCGAGTCGAACCATATTTACAGCTGAGTAAAACCTATACGATTACGCTATCGATTGATTCAACGGCTCCGGTCGTGCAATTCAGCACCAATGGCGGTGCGGCGGCATCGACGTCCGCAGCTAGTTTGGTGACGGTGAGCGATACGCAGAGCGGCATCGACTCTGCTTCCTTGAAATATGCGTGGACACAAAGCACCACTGTCCCTTCCAGCGGATGGACGGACTTCAGTGATGGAGATACGCTAAGTCAAGCCAGTGGTACTGGCAATTGGTATTTACACATTCGAGCCACAGACAAAGTCGGCAATGTGGTCGATAAGGTTTCCAATCCTTTTGTTCTGGATAACACTGCCCCGACTGCAGTCGTTTCCAGCTCGTCAGGCAGTACGGTCAACGCTTCTTTCCCTGTGACAATCTCCTTTAGTGAACCTATCCATGGCTTCACAGAGAATGATATGGTGATTGAGAATGGAACCGTATCGGATTTAGTTGCCGTGACCTCCTCGACGTATAAGGCTACCGTTAGCCCGACGACTAGCGGACAAGCTGTGAAGATAACGGTGGCTGCCGGAACTGTAACGGATGCGGCAGGCAATCTTAATACGATATCCAATACGCTGCTGTTACAATATGATACAACCAAGCCGGTTGTCACATTTGGAAACTTTACAGATAAACAACGGTTTATTGTTCAACCTACAGAGGTTACGGTTTCGGTTTCCGAAGCGGTATATTGGATTGCCGGTGGAGCCCAGTTACATGGAGGGGATGCACTGCAGCTCATCAGCATGCAGAAGGATGGAGAGGTATTCTCAGCCTATACAACAAGCTATGATGAGCTCTCACACACTTTTACCTTAAGTTTTAATGACCTGTTGAAAGATGGGGATTATGAGTTGCATGTTGCTGGAAATGTGGTCAGAAACGCCAATCATAATGAGCTGGACGCAGCAAGTGCGAGCTTTACCGTGGATGTGCCTGTGATCACGGGTATTTCCGCTCATCCAGCCAGCGTGGAAAGTTCGGGAGGCAGCATTATAGCTACAATAGCAGGCAGCAATCTGATCGGTCAGACCATCCAGATCTATGTAGATGGAGTCGAAACTGCTGCGGCCAATGTGGGAAGTGAGACGAGCGCGGAAGCCACGGTAACACTTCCATCAAACACGACTCAAGCGGTTAAAACCCATCTATTAACGATTTATCTAAACGGAGTAGAGGTGGCAGGCCAATCCGCTGCGGTTAGTGTGTTGTACAAGGTATCATCATCAACGGAATCAAGTAATGGATCAAGTAATGCCGATTTAGCTGCATTAAAGGTAATTGTAGCTGGCAAGGAACTCATTTTATCGTCTGCCTTCACGCCTGGGATTAAGGAATATAACGTAGAGACAGACGTGGACCAAGTAGAACTGCAATTGACTTCTTCTGATTCTAAGGCAATTGTCAAACTGAATGGCAATCGCATTAGTGAGACGACAAACGTGCAGTTGGCGCTGGGAGCCAATGTGCTTAGGATTATAGTCCAAGCCCAGAATGGTGCCTCTAGAACTTATACCGTATCGATTAATCGTATTGCGAATAAGGATACAGGCTCAACTGATTTTGCATGTCTATTTACAGATGTTGAGAATCACTGGGCAAAATCTGATATTTGTGAAGCGGCAAGCCTGGGAATCGTTGAGGGAGTTTCAGTACATTCCTTTGTGTCCGATCACTACGTTACAAGAACGGAGTTTGCGGCTATGCTGATGCGGACCCTCCAAATCAATATCAGTAATGATAAAAAGGATTTGCCGTTCAGCGACAAGGACAGTATACCTGAATGGGCGCGATTGATGATTCCGACAGCAGTAGATGAAGGAATCCTAGAGGGGTATTCCGACGGTAAGTTACGGCCAATGCAATCGGTAAACCGGTCAGAAATGGCTGCGATGATCTCAAGGTCAATGAAATGGAATGCTGGCAGTACAGAAAGTCCATTCTTCTCTGATGATGCAAGCATCCCAGCCTGGGCTAAGGCTGATATAGAAGCTGTCAGTGAGCACGGAATTCTAGTAGGACGAAGCGGCAATCAATTTGTACCGTATGGATTAACTACGAGAGCTGAAGCTGCTGTCGCACTTGTACGGCTTTGGAAAGTTCTTCATTAGTACTCAAACCAAGCAATGCATATGAAGTGTAAAACCCTCCACAGAGTTTTCTGTGGAGGGTTATTTGGATTTTCGTTCTATAAACGCTGTGGACAGGTGGATTTTTATAGGTTGCAAAAAAGTCGTCTTAACCTTGAATTTTGACCGCTTACGGTAAATGCATTTCTAAATCTTAAGCCATCGATTAGATTAATGTATGACAAGTACATGAAGCGAAAGGTGGTTCATATGAAAAAAGGAATTAAAATATTGCTTGGCGCAATCATCGTAGTTGTAATTGGATTTGGATTATTAACCTTTATCAATAGGCCAATATCTGAAGCGGCAGTTAATGAAAAAATTAAAACACACTTAACAAAAGTACTGAAAAAAAATGATTCGTTATCTAGCGTATTGTTGACCATTTACTCTAACCAGTCAGGGTACTTTGAACAATTTGCAGTAGGTACTAAAAATCAAATCTCAGATCAACCTGTTCAAACGGATAGTCAATATCATGCAGCCAGCATTGGTAAAACCATGTGTGCTGCCGTTTATGGCATATTAGTAGACGAAGGTAAAATCAGCTATGACGATAAGATTAGTTCTTGGCTAGACGAGGACATCCTTAAGGGATTATTTGTAATAGACAGCATAGATTATCGTGATCAGATAACATTAAGACACTTACTGAGTCATACATCAGGAGTGGGGGATTATTTTGAAGGGCCAGTAAAAAGCGGGAAACCTATAATAGAAATGATTTCATCTCATCCGGATCTTTCATTTACTCCAGATCAGTTGATTGCGTTTACTAGAGAAAACCAGAATCCTATAGGAAAACCAGGACAGCAATTTTATTATTCGGATACGGGGTATATTTTGCTTGGACTTATTCTGGAGGCGATCGAGGAAAAGCCATATTCGGATATTTTAGCAGAAAAAATATTTGAGCCTTTGGGTATGAATGATAGTTATTTAATGTTTTATAATGATGCACCGGCTGATATTGTTGGGGTTTATTTGAATGGCATTGATTATAGCGACAAAAACGCATTATCGATCGACTGGTCAGGCGGTGGTGTTGTGACTACTATGAATGATTTGTTAAATTTCATGAGGGCTTTAGAAAATGGGGTTTTACTGTCTGATGAAGTTTATAGACAGATGACTGACTTTAAGCATCGCTATGAAAAGGGTATTTATTACGGTATGGGCATGATGTATTTTGACTTTAGTGAGTTGTCATTCCTGCTTGGCTCAATGACAGACGTTTATGGTGGTGTCGGAGCAACAGGGACTTATATCTTATATGATAAGGAAAAGGATACCTTTTTTATTGCTAATTTTGGTTCACTTGATTTTGCGGAAAAAGGGATAGAAGAATTAGTAAAAATAAGAATGATTTATGATAGGATGATAGTTGAATAGTAGTTTAATAATGGTCATTAGGAGATATGATGGTTCAATTATTGTGTTCAACTAAAGTTTATGAAAAATTGAAACAAGAATTATCCAAATACCAAATAGAAATTAAGCAAGACAGTGAGTTGGTGCTCGTTGAAAAAGGATATGATATACCAAGTGGAAAGCTGAGTGTTGTATTTGATGCTATTGATTACATGGATGTAATCAAGCTATTGGTTTCTGGCGTTCGAGAAAACGTGCATTTTATGAATACTCTTACAGGGTTAAGCGATAATAAGTTTGCTGTTATTGAACCACGGGATGTGTTATATCTAGAAGCAGGTCCAGAAGGAATGATGGCCTATACAAAGTCTAATCACTATAGCATCAAAGAAACCTTGCAATATTATGAGAACATATGGGCAGCAAAAGGATTTATACGAATTAATAAATCACAACTCGTCAATTTGCTGCATGTAAAAGAAATTATTCCTTGGTTTAACTCCCGATATGTACTTAGAATGGATAATCACGCTGAATTAGAAGTATCAAAAATGTTCTCAAAAAAGCTGAGAAATACACTCAAGATGTAGGAGCACCATAATGGAAAATGTTAATTTGGAAAATATTATAAAATCCTTTTTTCTCGGTATCTTCATGGGCATTATACTACAGTTTTATGACAATGCAGATGGGCTATTCAGCTATAAGGTTTTAACGGTATTAGCCAGCGGAAGCATAGGGTTCTTTATTGGTTTTATTACAGAATGGCTAACATCAATACTCCCGATTAGTATGGCAAATGCTCGGATGTACTTCTTTATCAACAACCTTATTGCATTATTAGTTACTACATTCATTATGGCAGCCTTATTAATGATGACAAGCAGTGAGATGAAGAAAGAGCAGCAGTTTATGCCGATATTATTGATCGTGCTGGGCATTATATGTATAGCAAATCTAGTTGATTATATGATGTATCGACGAGCTCAAGCTAAATTGAAAACCTTTAAGGAAATAATTAAAGATAAATAAGTATTTCGTCGTTGGAGTGACACGGTTAACCGTATCCTAAGCGGTGGCAAGTTTTTTTGGGGAATCTTAATTCACTCGTGGGGTTTGGCGGAAATATCAAAATCAACATCTTCAATGAATTCGATAATTTCCCCATTGGGACTATGAATGATCGCGTTTTTTATTAGAAGAGGCGGTTCGCCAAGAGAAAGGTAATCCGGTTCTATAAAAGCCTTTGCTCCATGAGCAAGGGCTTTTCGATACATTTCATCTACATTATCCACGTAGAAGGCTAAATGCAATAACGCGCCGTGAGCTATATCTTCTTCAGATAATGCTTTCTTCCCTTGAGCGGGAATGACTGCATCGTTGTCAAAGATTTCAATGCAGGTTCTTTGGTCAGGTGAAATCAGCATGCAGGCTTCTTTGATTTGAAATAATGGTAGACTCCAATGATGGCCTAGCTTGAACCCTAAAACCTCAATATAAAATGTAATCGTTGCTTCATAATCTCTGGCTTGGATCGCTACATGTGATAGACCTTTTACACTCATTTATAATCGCTCCCTTATTAATAATATATATTTATTATAGTTGCATTAAAATGTAAAATACATATATAAAGTAAGGGTTTTAACGTAATATAGTTATTGAATATAAGGTATTTAAGTCGAATTGGTTTCATTAATTAAATTGGGTCAGGGGGCTTTTTAATATGGAATATCATATGGATGATATTGATAAAAAGATCATGGCATTACTTCAGTACAATGCACGAATGTCCATTGCTCAAATCAGTAAAGAGGTTTCGATGTCACAACCATCCGTAAAAGAAAGAATGATCAAATTGGAAGAAAAAAACATCATTTCTGGGTATAATACTGCTTTTAATTTACGGGATCTGAATCGAGGTACGACCACTTTTATTCTATTAAAAACAGAACATTGCCAAGAGATCACTGATTTTTGTCAGAACGCTATGGAAGTAACTGATTTATTTCGCATTAGTGGGGAATACAATTATCTCATTAAGGTGCAAACCGCTTCTATTGAGGAACTTGCTGAATTTCAAGATTCTCTTATAAAGTTCGGGCCTTCAAAGTCACATATTAGTTTGAAAAATATACTGGAAAATAGGGTTTTGCTATAAATTCCGTTATGGAATAGGATCTGTCGGAATTTGGCATATTACGTCTTGCACCCTATGCTTTCATATACTATATTCAATGGAGAGGAACGAATAAAGCTAGTCATCTTCTTACGTCAAACATAAAGGAAATTGTCATGAATGCCACAGTAGAGCTTGTCTTGATGATTGCTTCAGTCATCATGACGGGCATCATTTTATTCTTTGTATATGGGTTTAGAAAAGAACGCGGAGTAGGTTATCTCATCGGCTTGATCGTGTGCCGGATGATTTACTCAAGCAGTATCATTTTGGAGAAAAGCAGCCATTTATTAATGGAAAAGATGATTTTTCGCAATATTCAGAGTACAGCGCTTAATTTAATCGTACCTTTCTTTCTCCTATTCGTATATCAGTTGATCGGTCGCGACAAATTGCTAAGGCTTCGATGGAAGATCATGTTGCTCACGGTATTCGCGCTTTGGTCGCTGCTGTCGTGGTTCAATCCCGTGCTTCATATGATCTATCGAACGATAGAGCTTAATAACGGATATTTAATGACGTCGAGGACCATCTATTCAATAGCTTTCTCGGTCATTTGTTACTGTATTATGGCTGCATGTCTTTATTTTCTCTTTCAGTATATTCGGAACATCCGTAACGATTTTCGTAAGCCGGGGATGTGGATTCTTTTTCTCAGTTCATTTCCGCTTGTTCTTGAAATTATCAAACTTATGAATCCTGAATGGTCGTCTTGGTTGCTTCCATTATCGGTTTATTGTGGATTTACAGGTACATTGATGCTGGTTATTACATTCCGGATTAAATTTTTCTCAACGGTTCCGATTGCAAGGAATATTGTGCTTGATACGCTTCAGGAAAGTATTGTGATAGCGAATGCTTCAGGTAAGATCATTGACAGCAATAAACAGGCATCCAAATGGTTTTCGGAGATGGGTTATGCGGCTATTCATGGTCGGAATATGGCGGAACTATTGGAGCCTTGGCCGGAATGGCACGAGCTATGCAAGTCTATGCAACTGGGCCGTGCAGAAATTGCTATCTGGCTGGGTGGAGAAAGAAAAATATACAGCGTGAATGTCTATCCGTTGCATATACTGCGTAAACAGGGACAGGGCAGCATATCTCTTATCGTTGACATTACGGAGAAGGAGCAGCATCTGGAGCAGATTGCACAGCTGAGCCGATTGAAGGATCAGTTGTTTACGATCGTGTCGCACGATATTCGCAGTCCACTGGCATTGCAGTATCAGCTCGTTGAATTACTGGAAGAAGACAGGCACAGCTTCGATCCTGAGCATCGGGAGATCATTGAGACGCTTGGTGACCAAATTCGCAATACACTCGGGATGGCGAATAATCTATTAGAGTGGTTCCGCAGCCAGCGGGATGATATGGTACTTCGTCCACAGGTAATCGAGCTTTCTGAGGTTGTAGAGGATTGCTGTCATATGCTGCATATTACAAGCGAGGCCAAACATATAAGTGTAAATCATACGATTGCTTTAGGCACCCGGGTGTATGCTGACCGAGAAGCACTTGGACTAATTATCCGTAATTTATTATCCAACGCGATCAAGTTTACGGGACTGGGCGGGTCAGTCCAGGTGGATGCCCAGCTATCCGGCGATATGGTGATCGTTTCCGTTCGCGATAACGGGTTGGGTATGGAAGAGGAGCAGGTTCATCAGTTATTTGCTGAGAAACAGCTCAATTCATCGTCAGGCACACTCGGAGAGAAGGGATCGGGTCTTGGACTGCTTGTCAGCCGACAGTTCATACAACTGAGCGGCGGGAGAATATGGGTGGAAAGCATAGCAGGGCAAGGAAGCACAGTTCACTTCACCATGAGAGACGGAACAGCGGGATGAAAATTCTTAATGTATCAAGGCTCATATTTCATGTCGGACTTTTGGTGTACTGTGCTCGAGTTGGAATCATACGTGTTTTTCCAAGGTTGATCTTTGGCGGGTTTGCGTGTCTGCGCAGAACTCGCTTTTTTTTGTTTGTAACAATATTATTCGCGTTAAAGGATTGACAATGTAAAATCCTGTATAGTATACTCGCAACTAATAGTAATCATTACGATTTATGGAGGTTCATTATGGCACATCTTTTAATGATTGAGAGCTGGGTTGGAGCAAGCGGTAATCTGCTGCCTCCGCTCCTGAAGTCACTAGGTCACACGTACACCTTTGTTACACGTAAGCTTGAGCATTACCAGAGTGCGATACGTCCGGAGAAACATCCAGTGGTGCAGCATGCAGATTCTGTTCTGGTTACGGAAACAAATGATTATGCCAGCTTAATCGAGTTTCTACGGCCTTACTCTTTTGACGGGGTTATTACCGTTTGTGATTACTATATTGACGCCGTGAGAGAGGTTGCCAAAGCGTTTGATCTGCCTTGTCCGTTTCCGGAGACTGTAAACACTGTGCGGCATAAACATCTCATGCGGCAGGCGTTGGACCGTGCGGGACTAGCCAATCCGAAATATCGACTCGCACGCAGCTTGGAGGCTGCGGAGCTGGCTGCAGAGGAAATCGGTTATCCATTGGTGATCAAGCCGGTCGATCTGGCATCCAGTGCCTTTGTGAGCTTCATTCAAAATAAAAATGAATTGCAGGACGCTTATCAGGCTCTTGAAGACTTTCCGCTTAATTTCCGGGATCAGGAAAGAGACAGCATATGTCTTATTGAAGAGTTCATCGAAGGCGATGAGGTTAGCGTAGAGAGCGTCTCATTTAATGGCGAAATCACGATATTGGGCATTACAGATAAATCGATTACCGGGACTCCTTTTTTCATAGAAAATGGCCATATGTTCCCGGCAAAGCTAAGTGAAGAAACGCAATCTGAAGTCACTCAATTTGTTAGAGAAGCGCTGGGAGCTGTAGGCTACGACCACGGCATTGCTCATACGGAAGTGAAAATTACGGCTAATGGTCCGCGTTTAATTGAAATTAATCCAAGAACGGCCGGCAATTACATCGTAGAGCTCATCCAACGGGTGACAGACATTGATTTGCTCCATGCTTTTATCGATCTCTCCTTAGGGATCAAGCCTGTGCTTGTTTCTAAGGATAACGGAATTGTCAGTGCTGCCGTGATGTTCCTCGTTCCTTCTCAAGGAGGTACGATTACCCAACTGAAGGGGCTGGGGTCACTAGAAACGGATAGACACGTCGCCCGATACAAGCTTGAGAGCTGTGAGGGGCAATATGTTTCGCCTCCTATTGATAACGCCTGCTACCTTGGCTACGTTATCACTGAGGATACGGTAGGACAACAAGCCAGATGGTATGCAGAAGAAGCGCTTAAGCGCATTATCGTTAGCTTCGATAACCATGAGGCAACGGTATGATCCAAACGAAACAAAATGATTTTAGCTCGGTGGCTGAATTGTTGGATGGCATATTGGAAGGAAATCTGGGTCCTAAGCCAGAAACACTGATCGTCACAGGGGCATCCAATGTCTATCAAACGACGCAGTTCCCGTCCTCTACGACCAAATATCATAATTATTATTTGTTATTAAGAGTGGAAGCGTCCTTCGGTGCATGCTCACATACATCTGATCAATTGAATATGGAATCTGGAGCCGAGTTCTCAGGACTTCCTCTGGATGAGGTGCTGCGGGATAAACGGCTGCCTGTGCAAATTGCCGCCATGGATGCTTATCTCGGTGCTGTTTTTCCGCATCCGGAGTGCTGCTCCAGCATCATCGAAGTGGCTGGGGGCACTCCCATTCAGAAAGCGAAGCAGCGTGATATGTTGATTGCGAATACTGCAACTATTCAAGCAGGAGAGAAGGTTGCTTTAATTGGTGTAGTCAATCCATTAGTGGAAGCGATCAAACAAAGCGGAGGAACTTGTCTGCCTTGTGATTTGCACCTTAAAGAAACCCAGTGGGGAGAAACGGTGGAGAAGGATATGGACATCGTGCTTGATCAAGCGAATCGTGTCATTTGCACAGGTATGACTTTGAGTAATGGAAGCTTTGATCATATTTTATCGAGAGTCAGGGAAAGAAAGATTCCTTTAACCGTTTATGCCCAAACAGGTAGTGCGGTTATTGCCCAATTTGTGAAGCAGGGCGTCACTTCGCTAGTTGCGGAGCCATTCCCGTTCACCCAATTTAGTGCAACCGCATCACAGCTCTATTGCTATTCAAGCAGAGAGGAGCAGCAGCATGTCAATGAATATAAAGCTGGATACAGATAATTTTCTGCATACCAATCCCTCACTCTACTTGGCATTTAACGGGGAGCATGACCAGAGCATGGCTCAGTTCATACATAAGCTGTTTATTGAATACAACGTTGGCCAAAATGTGCTGGACGTAGGTTCGGGTCCGGGCCGCGAAGCGGCTTATCTAACCGAGAGGGGCTATGCGGTCACTGGTCTGGACAATTCTAAGGAAATGCTGTCATGGGCGAAAGAGCATTATCCTGAACTGCCATTTGTGTATGGGGATCAATCCGATTTTTCGATAAATCAACGATTTGATGCGGTGTATTGTGCAGGCAGCACGTTCTTATACAACTTTTCCAATGAAGCAGTTCTCTCCAGCTTGCAGTGCTTTCGCAAACATCTTCAAAGCGGCGGGCTTCTCTATCTGGATATGCGAAATGCTGCTTTCTTCCTGACAAAAGAGGGACAGCGCTGGCTTACGGAAGAACTGGTTGAACAGAGAATCGTTAATGAAACGGTCATTTCTCTTCAGACGCGATTTAGTATTGACTTGGCTAATCAACTATTGGAGCGGGATTATTGCTGGACAGTCAAAGGTATGAAGCCGGTAGTCGAACATTTAAAGCACCGTCTACTATTTCCGCAGGAGCTGGCTCATTATCTTGCTTTAAGTGGTTTTCGGCTTCTGCAGCTGTTCGATAAGCCAGCTCCTCATGTTCACAAATATGATCTGCAGGATTCTCTGATTTATAGCCATGACCTGCTCGGCACACGCATGCAGGTTATTGCACAAGCCATATAGGTATAGGAAAAAAAAGAACAAATCAAATCCAATCATTGGATATCGTGAAAAATGGGGGCCAATCATGAAGAAGTTAATTTTCTTAATCACCTTTTTATTCGTAATCATCATGGCAGCAGGCTGTGGAAACAACGCGGCTACAACGAATGTGCAATCAGACAGCATAGAAGATCAAGAGCTCGTTATTGTAGGGCAAGAAATTGCCGCAAGTTTAGATCCAGTCCAGCCTCTTACTTCCAGTTATTTAAGAAATAGCGGGGCAGCGGAAGCGCTATTTAAAGTCAACGCAGAAGGGAAAGTAGAGCCGGATTTGGCGGAAAGCGTCAAGGAAGTAGATTCAACGACATGGGAAATTAAGTTAAGGGCTAATGCGACCTTTTGGAGCGGCAAGGCCATTGATGCTAGCGCGGTAATCGCCTCTTTGGAGCGTTCCAGAGAGAAGGATCTGCAAGCTCAGCCATTTTTAGCTGATCTGGCATTCACTAAGCTCGATGATTATACGCTTCAAGTCAAAACAAGCAGCGAACATCTGCCAGTGCCTTTAAACCTTTCCTATTATCAGACCGTTATCCATAATGCCGATGCCAAGCAGGATGCTGTGGACACGATGGATCTCACGGGCATGTATAAAATGGTTGAGTTTGTTCCCAAACAAAAAATGGTATTGGAAAGCAATGAGAGCTACTGGGGTTCGAAACCAAAAATTAAAAGGGTAGTGTATGAAGAAATTACGGACGGACAGACACGAGTGCTTTCGGTATTAAGTGGACGAAGCCAAATTGCATTAAATATACCTGTAACAAGCTTGGAGCAATTTAAAGACAGCAAAGTGGCCAGATTGTCTGCTGCGCCGGTTGCAAACACACAAACGATTTATATGAATCAGCGCAGACCCCAATTGGAAGATGCCAGAGTAAGGCAAGCGCTATCTTGGGCACTTGACCGTGAGGAGCTGGTCGTTCTAGCGGCAGAAGGGCAGAGCATCCCCGTCTCTACCTGGCTCGGCTCTAACCCCGAATTTGCTGAAGCAAGAAATGCCGTATATACCAAGGCTGATCAAGCTAAAGCCAATCAGCTATTAGATGAAGCAGGATGGATAAAGGGTGATGATGATATTCGGTACAAGGATGGAACGCCGTTAACGCTTCGATTGATGACTTGGGGCGGCGAGAAAGCATTGGGGGAAGCTCTTCAAAACCAATGGACGCAAATTGGGGTGAAGGTGGAGGTTCAGCATGGTGATTACAGCTTAATTGAGGTTGCCCGTGAAAAAGGGGATTGGGATGCCTTGATCGAAGCATGGAACACCTTCGGTGACACATTCACCTTATTATCAGGCCAGTTTTCACCGGAAGGAAGCGCAAATTATGGCGGTTTTAACGATGAAGAAACCAATCAGCTGCTTGCACGCATGAAAGGGGAGTCCGACGCTGAGGCACGCCATGAACTGGCTCTTCAAATAAATGAGAGGGTTGCACAGCAAGCACCAATCATTTCTTTATTCCCACGTCCGCAAATTACTGCGGTAAGCGCAGAGCTGCAAGGATTTGAAGAGCATTTTAGACAATTTGAAAATACAGTGAATGCGGACTTGTCATTCAGCGCAGCCGGACAGAAATAGGAACATGTCATGTATAAGGCCATCCTCCGTAAAGGACTCGAAACGTTTATTACGTTATTTTGCGCGACACTTATTATATTTGTATTGACGCATTTGGCTCCTGGTGATCCTGTTCAAATGCTGCTAAACAAACAGATCGAAGTTGCCAGGAGTGATTCAGAGGCTTATCAGGTGAAGGCGGCAGAGCTGCGCGAGCAATGGGGCCTTGATCAAAACATCGTCGTGCAGTATGGATATTGGATCAACCGACTCCTTCACTTTGACTTAGGAAGCTCTATTCATACTGGCAGACTCGTCAGCTCCGAAATTGCGGAAAGGCTTCCGGCAACCATCATGCTGTCAATAGCAGCGCTCTTCATTCAAATCGTACTGGGATTATGGCTTGGAACAGTCTCTGCACTCCGTGCAGGAAAGGTTTCCGATAATATCATTAGGTTCATCTGTGTAGCGCTGGCTTCCATTCCGGGATTTGTAATCGGCTTGGTCTTGCTATCCTTGTTCGCAGTAAAGTTCAACGCCTATGAGATTAGCAGTCATGCAGGCCTGACAAGGCTGTGGCTTCCCGCTGTAACATTAGGCTTAATAGGTGCACCGCAAATTATACGAGTTGTCAGAGCTAATATGCTATCGGAATTTGGTCAAATCTATGTGACGGCTGCGCTCTCAAGAGGCTTGGCGATCAAGCTTATCGTCAAGCATGTAATCAGAAATGTTCTGCTTCCCGTCGTTACCATGGTAGCTCTATCTTTTACGACGCTCATTAGCGGGGCAGTAGTCATCGAAAGTATTTTTTCTTGGCCTGGCATTGGGAAGTATGCCCTCGATAGTATTTTGCTTAAGGATTATCCAGTCATTCAAGGCTACGCTTTTGTCATGGTGTCGGTCGTCGTGTTCACGAACTTAGTTATTGATGCAGTGTATGCGGCAATGGATCCCCGAATCCGCAGTAAAGGAGAAGCATGAGTTGAATAGGATACGCCAAACTAAACTTTCGATCAGCTTTGTGGCCGGTATCGCCATTTTTAGTATCATTGCCGTTCTCATCCTAGGTGCGCCATTATTTACTTCTTATGATCCGTTGGAGCAGAAGTCATCCGAGCGTTTGGAGAAACCAAGCGCTAAGCATCCGCTGGGCACAGATCGATTCGGAAGGGATGTTCTCTCACGAACGCTCCATGGAGGGAAAACGACATTGCTATCGTCCATTCTTGCTCTGAGCACAGCTCTGTTTATTGGACTTTTAGCTGGATTATTGGCTGGCATGTTTCATAAATCTATATTTGATGTTATCTTGATGCGTCTCATTGATGTGCTGTTGGCTTTTCCTGTTATGGTATTTGCAATGGTCATTGCAGGGCTATTCGGCACAGGCTTTATCCATCTGCTCATTGCTATCGTCTCTGTTTGGTGGGTATCCTTTGCGCGCTTAACCCGCAGTGTAGTCTTGCAAGCGAAGCACGAATCCTCTTTTGCTGCAGCAAAAGTATTGGGGGCGAAGAGCAGTGTAATGATGGTACGAGAGCTGCTTCCAAAAGCGCTGAGCCCTGTGCTCATCTTAGCGACTTTCGAGCTGGGCAGCTTAATTCTGTCTATCTCAGCCCTCTCGTTCCTTGGTTTAGGCGCGCAGCCTCCCAATCCTGAATGGGGCAGTATGCTAGCGGATGGGCGAGATCACTTTCTGCAGGCTCCGCACATTTTGTTGGGACCTACGGTATGTATTGTTTTGACCGTATTAGCGTTTAATTTGATTGGTGAGGGACTACGGGACCGGCTTGATCCTTATGAAATGACAGGACTTTAGGAGAATGCAGGATGCGGACTAAGAAAAGCGACAAGGTGCTGGAAGTCAAAGACTTGCAGGTGAAATATAAGCAAAATAACAGCTCAGCCATCATCCTGAAAAACCTTGCTTTTGAGATGAAGAAGGGTGAAATCGTTGCTTTGTTAGGGGAAAGCGGCTCTGGAAAGTCAACCATTGCAAAGGCGATTACTGGACTTTTGCCCCCCTCTGCTCATATAGGGAGTGGAATCCTGCAGCTTGGCTCAGGTTTTACTGCTGATCTTGCCGGAAAAGGTATCGAATGGAACCTCGTGAGAGGAAAGCAGCTTGCCTTGCTCTTCCAAGATGCGCAGCTGGCCTTAAATCCCGTGCTGAAAATAAAAGAGAATTTTAAAGAAGTTCTTCTTTATCACAACATGGCGTCTGCTGAGGAAGTTATGCCGATAACGAACAAATTGCTGAGCATGCTCAATTTTTCGGATACGGAAAGCGTTTTAGAACGTTATCCTTATCAACTCAGTGGAGGCATGTGTCAGCGTATTTGTCTTGCGCTAGCGTTGTGTCTCAAACCAGCGGTGCTGATTGCTGATGAGCCAACATCGGCATTAGATACGGTGAGTCAGCGAGAGGTGCTTGATTTGCTTAAAAGAATGCAGGAAGAGTTTGGATTGACAGTTCTTCTGATTACCCATGATATTGCCGTAGCGAACGCCATAAGCAATAGAGTCATTGTATTAAACAGAGGCGCGATTGAAGAAGAGGGGGATACCAAGCAGGTATTCTCCGATCCACAAGCTGCCTATACGCGTCATTTGCTTGCTTCCCGCTCTCGATTAACCCAAACCTCACCGACAGATCGAGTGCTGCCTCGTAATCAGCCTTTGCTTGAAATTAGCGGACTGAAGAAAACGTTTAAGGAAAGGTCTGTTTTACAGGATGTAAATCTTACATTAGCAGAAGGGGAGATCGTAGGGATTCTTGGGCAAAGCGGCTGCGGAAAATCCACATTAGCCCGGTGTCTTACCGGTTTGGAGAAACCCAGCGGAGGTCGTATTCTGTATCGCGGTACAGAAATTAGCCGTTTGCGTGGGAAGGCCAGACGCGAAATATGTAAGCATATTCAATTCGTGTTCCAAGATGCCAGAGCAAGTCTTAACCCCCGGCGTACAGCTTTGCAATTGGTCCAAGAGCCGCTTCAATATTTGCAGATTGGAGAGAGTAAGGAGCGGGAGATGCGGGCGAGATTTTATCTCCGTGAGGTAGGAATCCATGACGAAGCGCAGCATAGGAGACCACCTCAGCTTAGCTCGGGGCAATGTCAACGAATAGCGATTGCGAGAGCACTGGTGCTGGAGCCCGATATTCTAATTTGTGATGAAGCAGTATCAGCCTTGGATATGAGCGTTCAAGCACAAATATTGCACTTGCTGCAGCGTCTAAATAAACAATTTGGGTTTTCGATCCTCATGATTTCGCACGATATTAGAGTACTGCATTCCTTTTGCCATCAAATTGCGGTTATGCACAATGGAAGCTTTTGTGAAATTAAGCCCGTGGCGCACCTCTATGAAAGCGAGCAGCCTTATACGCAGTTGCTGCTCCAATGCGCGAACGATATGGAAGAGGGGTTATTGGAACAAAGCCGAGTACACTATGTTACAGCGGGAGGAACGGGTACCTATGATAGCTAGCATACTAGAGACCATCGGCAATACGCCGCTCATTACGATACCGAATAGCAACAGGGCAAATGAAGGGCAAGTTTTGTTTAAATATGAACGATACAATCCTGGAGGAAGCATTAAGGACCGCGCTGCTATTTACCTCGTTGAGGAAGCGGAGCGTAGAGGTTTACTTAAGCCGGGAGGCACAATTATTGAATCTTCAAGCGGAAACTTCGGCATCTCCCTGGCGATGATCGGTGCGGCCAAAGGCTATCGAGTCATCATTTTAGTAGATCCTAAAACGACCAGCGCGAATTTGGCGCTCTTAAAATGTTTTGGGGCAGAGGTTATTGTGGTGACGGAAAAAGACGATTGCGGCAGCTATCATAAAACAAGAATTTCGTTAGCCAACAAGCTAGCGCAGGAGATTGATAACTCGTACCGCCCAGACCAGTGCTTTAATCTGCTGAATAGTGAAGCTCATTATAAAAGCACGGCCCGCGAGATCATGGCAGATTGCTCCAACAAAATTACGGTCTTCATAACTGCAGTTAGTACCGGCGGACAGCTGGGTGGCATCTCCAAGTATTTAAAAACCTTTGCGCCGGAGGTGCAGATTATCGGTGTGGATGCTGTAGGCTCTGCTATATTTGGAGGACAATCGGATTCCTATCGCATACCCGGCATTGGCCTCGGCTGGACGCCTTCTAATTTGAATATGGCTCATGTCGACCGTGCCTATAAAATATCAGACGAGCAAGCCTTCCTCACTGCGAGGGCGTTTGCCCGTAATGAAGGTATATTGATGGGGCCCTCAAGCGGGGCATGTGCGCTGGTTGCTCTCAAATTAGCGCAAGCGCTTCAACCGGAGGAACGAATTGTTTGCATGGTTGCCGACGGTGGTGAACGCTATATTCCAACCTTATTCAATGATGAATGGATGGAGCAGCAGGGCTTTCCCACGAATATAGATATGGAGGCCATTCGGGGGATGGCACGACAGCTCCAGCCCTGGAGCGTTTGTCCCTCTACTACAGCGAATTATAGAACGGATCTAACCCAGAGCTTGGAAGTGCCAGAATCTACGCTGCGTATGAACTCCGAGTTGCTGGCCCGAGATTTTGTTGAACAAAACAGTTCCATTTTTATGGATTAAGCATTATGTTTTCGGGAGTTGTCTGCATTTGGGTACTCAACAAGCCACTTCATGGCCATTTATCCGTCTTTATACGCTTGCGTTTCTCTTCTTTAGTGCAAATTCCATCTTGAATGTGATCATACCGCTTAGAAGTGAAGCGATGGGTGCGAGCAATACGATGATCGGTTTGATTATGGGCACCTATATGCTGACTTGCATGTTTTTTCGTCCGTGGGCAGGTCATTACGTGTATAAGTATGGCCCTGTCAAGGTACTGCGCGTCTTGCTAATCGTGAATGGGATTGCGCTATTGCTTTATACCGTTACAGCATGGGAAGGCTTCTTTGTTGCCCGGTTAATGCAAGGCATATGCACCGCATTTTTCTCCATGGCACTGCAAATGGGGATCATTGATTCTCTATCAGAGAAGGAGCGATCTCAGGGTGTCTCATTGTACTCTCTTTTCACCTATATGCCCTCAATCGTGGGGCCGTTAATTGCTTTTGGAATTTGGGACTGGGGAGGAATGAATTCCTTCACGGCAGTGGTTATCGGAATCGTAATCATTACGGGTCTATTTGGATACAGTACGTCCATACAGAACGTTTCTCAAGAGAAAGGGGAGGAGCAGCATGCTAAAGGGATGTCAAAAAATATACGTCAAATGGTGTCGCATCCTTCCTTTCTCCTCTGTAGTGTAGTTATGCTTGCTGCTTCAGTTGTTTTTGGTTCGGTGGTCGTTTTTATTCCGCTGTATGCCAATCATATTGAATACGGGAATGCAGGCGTTTATTTAATGATCCAAGCTGCCGTGATCGTTTTGGCGCGGTTCTTGCTTCGCAAGCGGGTTCCTTCAGACGGAAAATGGCACTCTCTATTTATTATCGGTGTTTTGCTATTGGCCGCTGCCGCATCACTGCTGCTGTCATTTTCTGAATCCAAAGGGGCTCTATTGTTATATGCAGCTGCTATTTTAATGGGTATTGCCCAGGCGCTGTTATATCCAACCTTGATGACCTATTTAACTTTTGTTCTGCCTAGTTCTTCGCGCAATGTGTTAATCGGTCTATTTATTGCATCAGCTGATCTCGGCATCTCGTTGGGCGGCATTGCAATGGGGCCGATCGCCGATCAAATCTCTTACTCTGGGGTTTATACGGTATGTGCAGCCTTAGTTTTGATGACGGCCTGCTTTGTTGTCGTTTATCAAAAGCGATTAACTCTCGGAGAGGGTCGATCAAAATGGAGGAGTGAAGCAAGGAGCTGAACCTATGCTAAACTAGCAGGTACTTTAGTTCATGATACTTGGAGGTTAACCAGTTAAGTCTGGTTAACCTTATTTTGAAATATAGGAGAGTATAAGTTTCACATTCATCTCCGCCAAAAGACGGCGACAGCCGTTTCACCTTGATGCAGCCAACTTCATATTGAACATGTAGAGCATTCGCTTCATAGGCTTAGCTGCAGACAGGATTTCAAAAGAAGAGTCTCTTTTTCGAAAATAAAAATCAATTTTCAATTTTGGTGAAAATATTTTTCATAATTTAAAAAAATGGAGAAAACAATTCACAACATCTAAAATATATGTTATGTTGTTTTTGCCTAATACTGCAGAGCTCAAGAGGGATTGTCGCAATGGACGCGACGGCTCGTAACGAGGCCAAGGAATATAATAAAAAATTTGTAGAGGTTGTTGAATAACCTATGAGTATCAACATTTTAGCCGTAGATATCGGCGGTACAAACACGAAGATGGGCATCTGCGACAAACAGGGAAATATCGATCAATTTAAGGAATATTCAACTGAAGCGAATTTAGGTGGACCTCATCTAATGGATAGATTAATGGCCCAGATGGAAGCGTATAATAATTTCGATGCGATTGCAATCAGTACAGCCGGTCAAGTGAATGCGGAGGAAGGTTATATTTCTTATGCTAATGAGAATATTCCAAACTACACTGGAATGAACATTAGGGGGATACTGGAGAAAAGATTTCAAAGGCCTGTTCAGGTTGAGAACGATGTTAATGCGGCTGCGCTAGGAGAAGCCTACTTCGGTGCAGCCGCAGCGTATCATGATTTCTTATGTCTTACCTTTGGTACAGGGATCGGCGGCGCTATCGTAATCAATCATAAGATCTATCGAGGAGCTAATGGTTCGGCGGCCGAATTCGGTCATATCTTTACCCATTCGCTATCGCAGATGAATAGTGGATCGAGAACGCCTTACTATGAAACCTTTGCCTCGACGACAGCATTGGTCCGGATGGCTCAACAAGCTGATCCGGAAGTTGTGGATGGGAAAGTTTTTTTTGATAAAGTAGGCATAGGAAACGATAAACTGAGTCAAGTTCTGCATTCATGGGTTACTGAAGTATCAGCAGGGTTGGCTTCGCTCATTCATATTTTCAACCCGCCGGCTGTCATTGTAGGGGGCGGAGTAATGGAGCGGGATGATTTAGTTGAGTTAGTCAGGAAACAGACAAAGGATTTGATTATGCCAAGCTTTGCGGATGTGAAAATTCTTAAAGCAGCCCTTGGGAATAAAGCAGGTCTATTAGGCGCGGCATCTTTATTTTTACGCGGAACGGATTGAATAAGTGGAGGTGATGAGTTGCGTGCAATGAATATTTTTACAACCATTCATTCCAAGTACAATAACCTGACTAATGCAGAAGTAAAAGTAGCCAACTATGTTCTGGATAACGCGAAAGATGTCGTATACATGTCGATTACCGACCTTGCAGATGTTTGTGATGTAGGAGAATCTAGCATATTCAGGTTTTGCAAAGCGTTGAGCTACAAGGGGTACCAGGATTTTAAGATTGCACTGGCGCATAGCATTACGGTAGAGAATGAAATACCGCAGCTCACAGACAAGATTCTGATGAATGATACGATGGATCAAGTAACTTCCAAAGTGCTGGCGTCGAACATCAGTGCGTTGAACGAAACGTTTAATTTAATCGATCATGACAAAATGGATCAAGCGATTGACTATTTTGTTCAAGCAGAACGAGTCATATTTTTTGGCGTGGGTTCTTCATTAATGACAGCTATGGAAGCAAAAAATAAATTTATGCGTATCACGAACAAAACAGAATGTACGATTGATTCTCATCTCCAGATGATGTCCGCGGCTCTGATGACAAATCGGGATGTCGCAGTCATAATTTCTTATTCAGGCTCGACTAAGGATACGATTGAAGTGGCAAAGAAAGCAAAAGAATGTGGAGCTGCCGTCATTTCAATTACCCGATTCGTAAAGTCGCCACTTACCTCATATTCTGATCTTACGCTGCTTTGCGGTGCTAATGAAGGCCCTTTGCAGGGCGGTTCATTATCTGCGAAGATATCACAGCTCTATTTGCTGGATGTGTTATATGTTGAATATTTTAAAAGAACTTATCAAGAATCTATAACGAATAAGGAGCAAACCGCGGCATCGGTTACTGTAAAAATGCTTTAAGCTTTGCGACTGTTGAACTGTCTTCTGAAATAAGAGATACGATTCGAAAGCTGATTCCAGGCTGGCCTAGAATGTCATTCTTAATGACTTCATGGGTCAGTCTTTTTTGTCGAAATCTGAGATGTCTTGTCTTGCACACTATAGCTTCGTAGACTATTATGAAGAGAAACAAGTAAAAGGCTAATCTATTTTTTAGAGAGGCGGAATAGAGTAATGAAAGTTCTCATCGTAGATGATGAGCCTGCTATGCTGCTCGCTATGAAGCGGCTGCTTTCAAATATGGAAGATGTGGAGCTTGTCGGAAGCTTCCGAAATGCAGCAGAGGCTCTAGACTTCGTTCGGGACAGGGAAGTAGATCTCGCATTTTTAGATATTAAAATCGCTAAGGACGATGGATTAGAGCTAGCACGCAGCTTGCGCTTGATTCGTTCTAAACTTGACATCGTGTTTACAACCTCCCATTCAGAATTTGCGATGGATGCTTATGATGTTTATCCACTCGACTATATGGTTAAGCCGATTTCCAGAAAGCGTCTTGCCCAGACCATTACTAGAGCGGCTAGTAGACACAGTGCAACTGCTGAAGCTGCTGTTGCTGTTGCTGTTGATCTCACACCTAATAAACTGACAGTTAGGGCGCTTGGCTGTTTCGAAGCTAGCAGCATGCAAGCGGGTACGGTGAAATGGATATCCAAAAAAAGTAAGGAGTTATTCGCCTATTTGCTTTTTAATCGAGGACGCAGTGTAGCCAAAATTCGAATTTTGGAGGATATTTTCCCGGACATGCCTCTCAAGAATGCGGAAACCTACCTTAATACGGCGGTGTATCAGCTTAGGAAAGCGTTGTCACTGCATGGGTTTAAGGAGATGGTCATTTCATCGCAAGAGCAGTATCGGGTAGATTTAGATCAAGTAGATGTCGATTTCATTCATTTTGAACAAGGAGTGGAGGAGTTATCCGAAATCGACGCAGCAAATGAAGCAAGGGCAATCGATTTGGAGAAAACATTTTCTGGCGAGCTATTCGAGGAAAAATCTTTTGTATGGGCAACAGCGGAACGAGAGTTTTTAGCGATTTTATACGATATCTTTGCCAAAAGACTTGCAAGTTGGCTTCTTGCTCAGAAGCGATTTAGAGAAGCAGTACAAATTGCGACAAGAATTGTATCCCGTAATGAATTTGAAGAAGAGTCGAATCTGCTTCTGCTGAATATATTAGGTGCGATGGGTGATCGACAATCTCTACATAACTATTACGAGCACTATACGCAATCGCTGCTTCAAGAGCTCGGTCTCCAGCCTACGCCGAATTTTCATCAGATATATGAACAATATCGGTGATTGTTATTTAGAGGTGCAAAAGGCTAACTAGCAGATTAGTTTAATCATGATACGCTGAACTAAAAATGTGAATAATGTGATAGAATTGTTAAATTAAAGCATATTATCAACGGAAGGTGGTATATATATGAATATATTTATCGACCAAGTCGGTAATTCTAAGGTCGCAATTGTAGATAGCTCTGACATCATAATACATGATGTTCAAGATGCACTGGATTTAATGGCTTCTATTAGCTACAACTACAATGGATGCTATAAAATAATGATTAACAAATCGAACATAACTAAGGATTTCTTCGAGCTAAAAACCAGACTTGCAGGTGATGTACTGCAGAAATATGCGAACTACAATGTTAAGCTCGCTATTGTTGGAGATTTCGTTGAGCATAACAGCAAGAGTTTGAAGGATTTTATTTATGAGTGCAACAACGGCAAGCAGGTATTCTTTTTAGCAGATAAACAGGATGCACTTCACGCTCTTCACAGTATCAATTAATTCCGATTAATAATAGTGAACCATATCATTTGTCATTACGCTAACAGATTATGTTAGCTCAATAAAACAGCGACAGTCTATAATTTTATTTTCATCATACAGATATTCGATGCTAATGAAAGGGCACCCAATTGGGTGCCCTTAAATTACTTTATTAGGTATCGTCATCATTTCAAATGATTCAGTCAGCCGCCAACATCAGTTTCTCCAAAGCTAGCGGTTCAATGTAGACTCCGTCCTTGTATGCTCTCATATTACCGCCAGAAATTTCATCAATAAGTACAACCTGTCCATCTTTATTAATCCGGCCAAATTCCAATTTAATATCATAAAGCTCGATACCCTTCTTAGCGAGCTCGTCCTTCACGACCTGACTAATTTCCTTCGTTAGCTTCTCAAGCGTAGCATACTCCTCTGCTGACAATATACCCAGCATCTCAAGGGCAGACTTACTAATTGGCGGATCAAGTCGATCGTCGTCCTTAAGCGTCACTTCTACGAATGCATCCAACGATTGTCCTTCTTGTGCATATAAGCCATATCGACGTAGGAAGCTGCCTACTGCCCGATAACGACATATGACTTCAAGGCCTTTTCCGAATACAGTAGCAGGAGCTACAGTCATGGTTGCTTCCTCAATATTAGCATCTATGTAATGAGTGGGAATACCCGCAGTCTTCAGCTTCTCGAAAAAGAACTTCGTTAAGCTTAGTCCCGCACGGCCAGCACCTTCCATCACTAAACCGACTGTGTTAGCGCCTGGATCAAATACACCATTCTCTCCTGTAACATCATCCTTAAACTTCAGCAGGTAATCGCCATTTTCCAGCTCATATACATCTTTTGTTTTTCCTGAATAAATAAGATTCATGTTTTTAATCCCCTTTGAGCAATTATTAAATAGACTTAACATTTCATATTATAGCATTATCTTGGTTTACTCGCAGAAAGCTAATTTTGTTCATGTTAATTTAAATGTTCTTTTTTATCAATTAGTCAAGAGGTGTTAGTCTTGCTTCAATTTCTGCACGCCGTTCTTCTAAAAACGGTGGCAAATCCAGTGCTTTACCGAGCTCCTCGACCGTTGAATCTGCTGTAAAGCCAGGGCCATCTGTCGCTATTTCAAATAAAATACCGTTTGACTCACGGAAATATAAGCTTTGAAAGTAAAACCGCTCCACAATCCCTGTGGAGTGAAAGCCATGTTTTTTTACTGCTTCATCCCAATAGCGCAGCTCGGTTTCGTTTTTAACACGGATTGCTAAATGATGAATACTGCCTTTTCCTGGCTTCTCATTAGGACCTTCCTCTTGCTTGATGACAATCTCCCCAAATGACTGTCCGGCAACGGACTGATAAATGGCTTCTTTATCCGTGCGGGAAGCTTCTACATAACCAAACATATCTTTTAGCGTATTCGCTAAGCTCTCTAAAGAGTGAACGGTCATTTCGACTGGACCCATTCCTAGTATTCGGTGCTTTTGCGGAGCAGTGGATTGTTCCCAAGCTGACCAGTTTTCAGGAACCACGTCACCGTTATTATTTAACAGAATCATTCGCAAGCCTTCGGAGTCTTCAAAGTGCAAAGCATCCCGGTCGGCATAACTTGTGAGTTCATCATGCTTTACATCTAATGCCTCAAAGCGTTTTTTCCAATAGGTGAGACTTTCTATGGACGGAACTAGCAAACCAATTTGTGTAATTGCATTTGTGCCGCGAACGGTACTTCCTGCCATAGGCATTTCAAAAAAAGAAAGCTCTGTTCCTGCGCTGCCCGTTAAATCCCCGTAAAAGAGGTGATACATGAAAGGATTATCTTGATTGACCGTCTTTTTCACTCTACGCAGCCCTAGTATTTGTTGATAAAAATGATTGTTTATTTGAGCATTTTTTGTAAGCATCGAAATGTGATGGTGTCCAGAAATGATAGGCATGATATTTCCTCCTCTTTATAACTTGATTAGTCAAATGATAGAAGAACAAAATCACCTTACAGGTGAGTGGAAATCGCAGACGCGTTAGGAGATAATATAATGTTTGCTGTTCTTCATTATTTAATACCTCTGATATTACACCTCGATATCATTTATCGTCTATAAAGACAATTATGATTCGTACAAAAAGTAAGAGGTAAACGGTGAATTTTCGCAGGAAAAAACGGTGAAGTATTATAGTGATTTCTGTTAAAATACGTAATAGATACATATTGTAAACATACGGAGCTGATTCTTGTGATTTTAAGCACCAAACTTCACATCCCACAAGCTCGCATCTCCTTAGTTTCGCGGCCTAGTTTGATTGAAAAGTTTAATGCAGGTTTGAAGGCTAAATTGACATTTATTTCTGCGCAGGCTGGTTACGGAAAGACAACGGCGTTAAGTGAATGGGTGAAACAAAGCAGCGTACCTGCTGCTTGGATTTCGATAGATCAGCTGGATAATGATTGGGTTCAGTTTTGGAGTTACGTAACAGCATCCATTGAGCAGAAGATACCTGATTTCGGAAAATCGGTCTGGCTTGAACTAGAGAAGGGGCACTCGGTTTCTTCAGTACCCACACTTATAGCGCTGCTTAACGAATTAAATGCGATAACCAGCGAACTGGTAATCATTCTTGACGATTATCAGTTCATTGAGCTGCCTGCTATACATCGTTCGTTGGTTTATCTGTTGGAGCATTTGCCTGTACATATTCATATTTATATAGCCAGCCGTACTGATCTATCGATACCGACGACTAGGCTTTTGGCAAAAGGGGAATTACATACAATCGTTATGCAGGATTTGCAATTTCAATTGGAAGAGGGACTTGTCTTTTTCCGAGATACGACAAATTTATTGCTAACGAAGGAACAAGTGAAACAGCTGATCAATCAGACAGAAGGCTGGATTAGCGGGCTGCAGCTTGCAGCGATTTCTCTAAAGCACAGTTATAATATTACCGAATCCATCAATCAATTTAATGGACATCAGCATCATTTATCCGATTATTTATTGGATGAAGTGTTCCATCATTTATCGGACGAAAAGCGCGCTTTTTTATTGGAAACGTCTATTTTAGGTCGTATGAACGATTCCTTGTGCAACGCCGTAACAGGGAAAATGAACGGTCAAGAACAATTAGAGAAGCTAGAGCAGCTGAATCTGTTTATTATCCCTTTGGATAGCCAAAGGAATTGGTATCGATATCATCATTTGCTCTCTGGTTTTTTGCAAAAAATGTTTAGAAAAGATTCGGAAAAATGGGAGCAAGCACATATAAAGGCAGCGCTTTGGCTTGAGAATAGTGGATTTGATGTCGAAGCGGTGGAGCATTATATAGAGGGGAAACAGTACGGAGATGCTGTTCGTTTAATCGAGAAAAATCTCTTTATTTTGATGCAATCAAGGAGTGCTGCCCTGAACAGATGGTTGTCTGTTTTACCGGAAGCGACCTTTGCCGATAAACCTAACATTGAAATTTTTTATTCCGCAGTATTACTTGGTATCGGGGAATGGAAAGCGTCTTTTAGTCGTATGGAGCAAGCGGAAATGCGGTTTCAAGCGCTGCAAGGAAAAATGGCAGACAGAGACTGGAATCAAGTCATGGGCAATATTCATTTTTTTAATGCGGTTAAAGCCTATCTTCAAAAAAACCTTCACCAAACGAACGAATACTTCGAATTGGTTGAACAATATATGCCGGAAGGAAGCTTCTTCCAAACAATGGGACGAAACCGCTATCAAGGATATAGCTCGTTCGATGATCACCTAGCTTTTATCAACAATCTTCATGAAGCCGGCAAGTTCTTGTTGAAATGGATAAAAGCATGGGGAAATAAAAAGGAATACCCTTTTGTCGGTTATTTTTATGCCTCTTATAGTCAATTGCTGTTTGAATGGAACCGCTTGGAGGAGGCAGAGCTTTATGTGAGTCAGGGACTGGCCCGGGACGATGTAAAGCCCTTTGCGCGGATATTGATTCGTATTGTCATTAGTGCTTCTCGCATTCAACAGGCGGCTGGCCATCCGCGCCGAGCAGCAGAGCTGCTGGAGCAGTTGAAATGGCAAATAAATTCCCCAGATCAAGAACAATTTATGCTAGAAATTGAAGGACAGCAAGCTTGTTTATCTTTGCAGCAGGGCTCCACTAGTGGTGCTATGGATTGGCTGCAAAAGTTCGGACTGTCTCACACAGATGCGGTTTCACTCAATCGTATGGCAGATTATCTCGTTTTGGCAAGAGTGCTTATTGCATGTGAACAGCTGGAAGAAGCGCTGTATCTATTAGAGAAGCTCTACCTTTTACTAGTTAAGGAAGATCATCTTAGGGATCGCATTAAGGTATTAATTTTGCAAAGTATGGCGATGCAGCGCTTGGGTCAATTAGAGGCAGCTCTCGTTCCATTGGAGACTGCATTAATGTTAGGGGAGCCAGAAGGGTATATTCGCAGTTTCATTGACGAAGGAAGCTTGATGCAGGAGCTGTTAACCGCTTATTTGAAGTCTAAGCAAGGTAGTTATAGTTATGCGAGTAGTACTTCTGCGGTTTCTATCGTTTATGTTAAGCAGCTGCTTCAAGCTTGGAGTACGACACCAGATCAAACTTTGTTGTTTGAAATCCTCCTGACCGAGCAAGAAACTAGAGTACTGCAATTGATTAATCAGGGAATGTCGAATAAGGAAATTGCCTTTCAATTCCACATCTCGGGAGAAACCGTAAAGTCCCATATTAAAAGTATATATCGAAAGCTTGGAGTGAACAATCGCGTAAAAGTTCTACAGCGAGCTAAAGAATTTGAGCTTTTAATATAAATAGGGGGGTAATCCCCATACATCTATATCCCCCAAATGGGGGATGTTTTTGTTTTTGAAATAGGATTATAGTAGTGAATGTCATGAAAAAAGTCGAATGATAGGTTTAATTGGTATAAATTCGACAAATAAAACGATTAAGAGGAGTGAAAGAAGTACTATGCATGCAACAAGTATAAAGGTACTACTGCAGAAAAAGGTTTTCATTAGTTTATTATTGGGTTTGATGGTTTTTACCTCGTTTTCGTTTTCCACATCTGTATCAGCCATGCAAGAGGATATTACGCCTCCTGCCTATGTTGGATCAAGCTCTTATAGTGGAAATAACGTGAGATTGAATTTTGATGAAGCTATCACGATTAATTCAGGTGATGTAGATGCTAATACTTATTTGAGAAGTCAAATGAGTATTGCGACAGATGGCATTAATTTTATACCTTTATATGGTCGGGGTGCTATACAACTAAGTTATTCGAAACAAATATATCTCACTTACTATGATGAATTGAAAGTCATATCAGGAACGAAAACACTTATAAAAATCGCAAGCGGTACATTAAAGGATGCTGCTGGGAACCTCAATGAGGAAATGATTTTAGATGTAACGCCCCCAGTATTACAGAGTACTGAAATAAGCAATGACAATCACGATGTGACGATTACCTTCCACGAGGAGGTCATTGAGATTACAGGTAATGAATTAAAGGATTACATTTATTTACTGAAAAATAATGATCAAGTAAATTGGGCTGAGGGAGATACGGTTTCCATTGAGTCAGGAAAGCTTATCCTCCATTTTGAAAAGGCTCTCACAGGAGCGAATAATCGAGTCATTATCGATGGATGGGCCTTTACGGACAGTTACGGGAATATCGAAGGAAACTCAGTTTCAACTCCGTTTATTCTAATTAACTCAGGAGACGAAGAACCTATTCCGACTGATAATACTGCTCCTATATTTCTAGACTCTTATCTTTCAAATAACAACCAGGATATCGTAGTTGTTTTTGATGAAGAGGTGCTTAGCAATAAGGATACAGAAGAGAGTTTGAAGGCTCACATAAAATATATTAATCCAGCTACTTACTACTGGGAGAACATTCCTGTAGATTCAACAGTTACCTTCTCGGGGAAAAAAATCATTATTCATTTTAATTCACCACTGTTCACTGGAAATAATCAACAAACTAGGGTTAGTTTTGAAGGGAATACCATTAAAGATTCATCAGGCAATGTTATTCAATCGGATGTTTATGTAGACTATATGTATCGGATTGAACAACTTGATTTTGAATCTGGATACTTTTCTCATAGCGGTCAGTGGTTGAATCTGGATTTCAACAAAAAAATTGCAGATAATACTCTTGTTGATGGGATTTCTAATTTGAAAGAGAAGATTATGATTTCACTTAATAGAGGAATAACTTACTCCGCGCTAGGTGAACAGGATGTTGTGTACATTTCTGGAAAGCGATTAGTCGTTCAATTTCATGATCCGGTGAAGAGCGGTACTGTTAAGGTGAAAATTGAAGCTGACGCATTAAGTGATTTATATAAAACTATTACAAATAAAGTATTCGAACGAGAGTTTGCTTACAATACACCTGATATTACAGGATATTTCTTAAGCAATACGGCAAGTGAGTTTTTGTTCAAAGATAATGAGGACTGGAGAAGTAAAGTAAATGAAGTTCTCGTTTGGAATGAGGTAAGCGGTCAGAGACCATTGAATAATACTGAATACACACTAACTGCAGGTAAGCTTACGATTAATTCAGGTGTTTTTCAAAAAAATAAATACAATGAAATCTTTATTAATGCAGAAGGCTATAGCAGTAAGTATATAGAAGGAATAGCTAAAGCATCCTCTGAACTATTTTATATGACTACGCCGGTATTAACGAAAGAAAACGGAATTAATGCATCTATAAGCGTATTGAAACCATACACAAATTATAATGATGAATATTATAATAATTTGACAGGCAACCAAACGGTTCTATTTCAATTAATGAATGGAACAACACCTGTGAGTATAGTAACGGCTAATTTAAAAATAGGTACAGGAACGTATTCCGCTCATTTCAATGTTTCGGACGCGGCTACAAATGCTAATTATACGGTTAAGGCATTTATTATTAATAAATTCAATATGGATTTTACAAATGTAGGAATTAATATGGCGACACAAGTGACTCAAGCAGAATTCGATTTGAAACAAATTGAGTCGGATTATAGAAAAGATCAGGATGATAGATAATAGTTGAGAATCGTAGGAAAGCTTAAAATGTACAACTGAAAGTGAGGAATGTCAAAGTGAAATTTCGCAAGTTAAGTATGATGTTAATATTCGCGATTTGTTTGTCGCTGGTGCCGATAAGTGCATTTGCTGCTAATCCGGCTGTTATATTGAATCAGGTGGCTTCCATCAAGCAGGGCGGTTCTGTAACCATTTCGGGCACATCTACTTTAGATGAAGTAATTATTCAAGTGCTGCGTCCTGGTAATACCAGTACGGTTTATTATGACATTACGAAGGTAGTTGGCGGTGAATTCTCAAGCTCATTTTCTTTACTGAGCTCAGAGGCTGCAGGAACCTATAAGATTATTGCCGGTCAAGGCACTATTGTGGATACGAAGGATCTGGTTGTTACGCAATCCGATGTTATCGTACCGCCAGCTCCACCTATTGATTCTGTTATTACTCCACCTATTGATTCTGTTATTACTGCACCAAATGAAACGGCAGTGGAAGCAAACAATCTAGTAACTCCACCGCAAACGAATGCGAATATTGTGAATGTGGATGCAAGCAAGAATACAGTAACGCAGGGGGCAGCAGCGAATGGTCACGTGACAAATAATGTTACGCCAGATGCGAACGCACTTGCCGAAGCATTAGCGAAAGCAGCAGGTCAAGATAACCAAGGTGCTGCTCCCATCATAGCTCTTTCCTTCAGTAATAAGGCCGGAGAAGGCGTAACGTTTAATCTACCTGCCTCAGTTCTAGCCGATGCAGCGAAACTAGCGCCTAACACAATCATCTCACTTCAAACGAATGATGGCCAGTATTCCTTGCCCATTAGTCTAATCAATTTTGCTGTACTTGCAGAGAGCTTAGCAACAGGCGAGGCCAACATCAGCATCCAAATCAATATCTCGACCGTAGATATAGACCTGAACGCTAAGATCCAAGAAAGTGCGAAAGGAATTAACACCTCCCAAGCAGGCAGTGCGATTGTATATTTGATTTCTGCTGCAGGGAATGGGAAGTCGGTCGAGATTAATAACTTTGGGACAACCTATGTTGAAAGATCGATCATCCGAACGCTTCAATCAGGTGCCGACACATCGACTGTCGTCCTTTATGACCCGACTACAGGAGCATTCTCATTCGTACCTGCTGTATTCAATAAACAAGCAGACGGGACTTACAAAATTACATTCAAACGAAACGGGAATAGTATTTATACCGTACTAAACTCAGTCAAAACGTTTACGGATGTAAGTACGCATTGGGCTAAAGAAGAGATTGAGCTGTTAGCTTCCAAGCAAATCGTCACGGGAGCTACTAGTGATACATTTGTACCCAATAGTAATATTACTCGCGCCGAATTCGCAGCTTTGTTAGTTCGTTCTTTAGGCTTAAATGTGGATGCGGCTTCCGCATCCTTCACAGATGTCAAATCAACCGACTGGTATGCAGGAGCGGTTGGAGCAGCTGTGAAAGCGGATCTGGTTACAGGCTATCAGGACAACAGTTTTAAGCCGAATGCTACAATTACGCGTGAGCAGATGGCGGTTATGGTTGCCAGAGCGATTAGTGCAGCAGGCAAAACAACGAATTCTGCTGCAGCTAGCGGCGTTTTGGCTAAGTTTTCCGATCTTGCATTGATCAGCAGCTGGGCACAGGACGCTGTAGCAGAGGCCGTTGAGGGCGGCATTATTAACGGGAAAACGGATACGACCTTTGCTCCTTCAGAGAATGCAACCAGAGCACAAGCAGCGGTTATGCTGAAACGATTGCTGCAGTATACGAGCTTTATCAATTAAACAATAATGGATAATAAAAAAGCTGGAGGCATCTAATGCTTCCAGCTTTTTTTCTGTGTTTCAGGACGGGTAAGCCTCCTTTTTTAAGAAAGGTGAACATAGAAGGTGGTAGATTCCCCGACCACGCTTTTGGCGTAAATTCTCCCTTTATGCTGCTCTATAATGGACTTTGCGATGGCTAGGCCCAGGCCATAGCCGCCTTGCTTGCGTGTTCTGGAAGCATCCGTTCGGTAGAAACGGTCAAATATTCTTGTTAGATGCTCTGGATTAATGCCTTCGCCGGTATTTGAAACGGATAACACCGTATCATTATGCTGCTTTTTTAGTGAAATAGTTACGGAGCCCTTAGCATTCGTATATTTCACTGCATTGTCCAAGAGGATCATGACCACTTGTTTGATTTGTTCACTGCTGCCCTGTACAGTCAAATCAGGTTCAATGTCATAGTCAAGTGAAACATGCTTTTCAAACATAATGGCTTCCATCGTTAAAATGATATTTTCGACAGCTTCGCTAACATTAAATTTTGTAAAAACCATGCTTTCTCTGGAATCATCCATTTGGGTTAAGTACAGCAAGTCATTGGTCAGCCGTGTCATTCTTTCCGTTTCTGACTTAATATAGTGAAGCCACTTCGACTGATTGTGAATGGTGTCCTCGCTATTGGATAAGAGAACATCCGCATTGGTGTTAATTATAGTCAGCGGAGTTTTCAGTTCATGGGAGGCATCAGCAATAAATTGTTTCTGTTTATCAAAAGCTTCCTTCACCGGTGTAATCGACCGATTGGCGAAGAAGCGGCTCGCGAAGAACAGAATAATAAGCATCACCACCCCCACTACAGCGAACGTATAGATTAAATTGGACAAAATGTTTTGCTGGGCCGTAATATCCAAAAATACAAGCATAAATCCTTCATATGTTGGCTGCGTATTAAAGATCCAGTGACTCCCATCCATTGTGAATTGCCCAATATTCTTATTCATCGAGACGGCTTTCTGCAGCGCAAGCTCATATAAATCTTCATCCATACCGAATTGAGAGGTGGTAGTTGTAAGATTCCACTCTTTATCCGTTTGCACCATGAATGAAACAGAACGCTTCTGAGGTCCATTCCCATCGTCCATAGGTTTATTTTCTCCCGGTGCTGAAGGGGAGACTGGCTCAATAGAGCCTTTTCGCCCGGAATTACCTTGTGATTTCTGATAGGAATCCGAGATTCTGTGAAGATCCATGTTAATATCATTTTGCACATTTCGATAGGTAATGACATAAATAGAGGCGAAAGCCACTAGCATCATAATGGAGATGGTAACCAGATTAACAACAAGAAACCGGTTTCTGAGCCTTGTGAACATTAGGTTGTCACCTCTAATACGTATCCAACGCTTCTGATCGTGCTAATGCGGACAGTCGAGCCGAGGAAGGTTAGTTTTTTTCTTAGAAAAGAAATGTATACCTCGACATTATTATGTTCAGCCTCCGAATCAAAGCCCCATAGCTTCTCAATTATCTGTTCTTTGGAGGTTACTGCCTGTTTCCTCAATATAAGGAGCTCCAATAATTCACTTTCCTTTAAGTTCAGCTTGATCTCTTTTCCATTGACCGTGAGTCTAGGGTTCGCTGTGTTCAATTCAATATCCCCGAACTTTATAGCATCCTCCGGTATGACCTCGCCTTTACGTCTTAAAGCTGCTCTTATTCTTGCCAATAGTTCTTCCGATGAAAAGGGTTTGGCTATATAATCATCGGCACCATGGTCGAGCCCTGTCACCATATCTGTAATTTCTCCCTTCGCGGTAAGCAAAATAACAGGAGTAGATACGCCTTTTTGGCGAAGGGTCTTGAGCACAGCGATTCCATCCATTTCTGGCATCATAATATCGAGCAGCAGTAAATCATAAATCCCGCTTAGAGCATAATCTAGACCCGATCTGCCATCATGGACAGCGTCTACAGAATAATGATGCTTCTTTAATATTTGGGTTAAGGCCTCCGCAAGATGAAGCTCGTCTTCTACAATTAATATTCTCATAGGTTTGACATCCTCTGCATAAATTATGTGCTTGTTTTCTTCCTTCATTATAGCAACATTACCTTTAATCAACCTTAACTAATGAAATGATTGCGCGCAGATTAAGAATAGTTAAGGGATTGTAAAAAAAGATAGGGAATGTAATTGTATTTAAGATTCGTTAAAGGTTTGGGGGCTAAGATACATTCATAAGTACACGACACATTGATAACAGAAAGGATCTGAACCCATATGGCTATTGAAGTGTTCAATCGGTATGAGAACAAATACTTACTAGACAGCGAGGCCTACTACAAATTTTATAATCGATTACTTGAATATATGGAATTGGACGATTACAACAAGCAGCATGAGTTCTATTCCATAACTAATTTGTATTATGATACCCCGCATAATGCTCTAATTCGGAACAGTCTAGCAAAACCAAAGTATAAGGAAAAGCTGCGATTAAGAGCTTACGGTATTCCGAATCAAGATGCAAAAGTATATTTGGAAATAAAGAAGAAAGTGTTCGGTCTAGTCAATAAAAGAAGAACGTCACTCAAATTAAATGAAGCTTATGAATTTGTTCGCACGGGAATGGAGCCGGAATTCAAAGACTACATGAATAAGCAGGTTATCGAAGAAATCAAATACTTTTTAACTCGGTATGATTTACAGCCCAAAGTGTATCTGTCTTATGAACGAAAAGCGATGTTCTGTAAAAATAACCGCGATTTGAGAATCACATTTGACACCAATATAAGAAGCCGCCGCTACGATCTTAAGCTGGAAGACGGTACTTATGGCGAGCCACTGCTCGAACCGGGCCAATGGCTCATGGAAGTTAAGGCCGAGAAGACCATACCAGTCTGGTTGGCGAAAATGCTCTCGGAGCATCAAATGTACCGAACCAGCTTCTCCAAATACGGCAATGAATACAAAAAAATGCTGAAGAACAGCAAAACAGGACAGGAGAGTATCCAATATGCTTGATTCTTTATTTTCGACAGATTTGACAAGTACAACCTTAACCTTTACTAACGCACTGTTAACCATTTTTTTATCGATAGTACTCGGTGGAATCATTAGCTATACCTATATGAAGACTAATCCAAATGGCTATTCACAAAGCTTCACGTTAACGATGGTATTGCTGCCAGTCATTGTGGCGATCATTATTTTGCTCATTGGCAGCAATATAGCCAGAGCCTTCAGCCTTGCCGGAGCGTTCTCCATTATTCGGTTCAGAAGCGCGCCAGGCGACCCGAAAGATATTACCTTTGTCTTGTTCACCATGGCAGCCGGACTCGCCTGCGGAGTCGGTTCATTCGGCTACGCCGCATTGTTTACGATTATTCTGTGTGTGCTTATGTTTATCCTTAACCGTACTAACTTTGGCGTAAGAAAAACATTGCAGAAAACACTGAAAGTAACTATTCCGGAAAGCTTGGGATATGAGGATGCTTTCGCTGAAGTCTTTGCCAAATTTAAAGTCGGATATGAGCTTAAAAAGATTAGAACGACCGAACTTGGCAGTTTATATGAGCTGGTCTACACGGTCACGCTTGATGAATCCGCAAATCAGAAGGAATTTCTTGATGCAATTCGCTGCCGCAATGGCAATCTGGATCTTTCGTTAACGATGAGTCCAACCGTAGCTGACTATTAAAATAAGGAGGGAACGATGAGATATGAAAAATTTATTAACAGGCTTTAAGATAGGTATGGCGCTGCTGGTTGCTGCTGCCATGACGGCTTGCAGCACGAATACCGGAACAAAAGCAGATGAGGTAACTACATCAACGATAACGACGGTACAGAGTGAAACAGGAACTACTTCTACTGTACAGCTAGCCAGCATTAAGCTGTCCGATCTAGTAAAGTTTGACGAAGATGACTCTGCTACAGCTTGGAGCGTGGACAATTCAACAGCGATTGAACTGAACGGAACGAACGCGACGGTTAGCGGTTCCGGCGCTGAAGCAACAAATGGGACGGTGTCGATTACAGCAGCAGGAACCTATGTCCTTAGCGGGACGCTCAGCGATGGGCAGATAGTGGTCGATGAACAGGCTGAAGGGACCGTCCAATTGGTGCTGAACGGCGTGAATATTCATGACAATGACAGTGCAGCGATTTACATTAAAGAAGCGGGAAAAGTGATCATTACTTTGCAAGAAGGAACGGAAAACTTCGTATCAGATGGAGACAAGTATATTTTCGCTGATGCTTCTACCGATGAACCGAGTGCAGCGATCTTTAGCAAAGCTGATCTGACGATCAATGGAACCGGCAAGTTATCGGTTACTGGTAACTATAATGATGGAATAACAAGTAAAGATGACTTGAAAGTGATGAGCGGTACTTTTGAGATTCAAGCAGCTGATGACGGATTGATCGGAAAAGATTTGGTTGCTGTTCAAGACGGGAAGTTCACCATTGTAGCTGGAGGTGACGGAATTAAATCGACCAACGACACTGATGAAGGTAAAGGATTTATCGCCATTGCGGAAGGCGAGTTTGACATCCAAGCTGGAAGTGACGGCATTCAGTCCGAGAACGCACTGGTGGTTGATGGAGGGATTTACACAATAGTTACAGGCGGAGGCAGTGAGAATGGTGAAGTGAAAATGGGTGAGATGGGACAAAATCCGCGAGGCAACAGTGCTTCCGAAACCAGCAATTCAGCCGATGATACCGAAACAACAAGCGCTAAAGGACTGAAGGCCGGAGGGAATATTAACATTAATAACGGAACGTTCACGATCGATGCTGCAGATGATGCCATTCACAGTAACAGCAATGTTGGTGTAGCAAATGGAGAGTTCAATATCATGTCTGGTGACGATGGCATTCATGCAGATTCCTTAGTATCAATAGACGGTGGAACGATCAATATTACGAAGAGCTATGAAGGAATTGAAGGAGCCAATATCACGATTACAGACGGAGAAGTGCATGTTGTTTCTTCTGATGACGGAGTAAATGTTGCGGGAGGCAATGACGAAGCTACTGCAGCTGGCCGTCAGGATCAGTTTAGCGAGTCTGCGACCAACCTGCTTACCATTAGTGGAGGAACACTAACCATTGATGCGTCAGGTGACGGATTGGATTCAAATGGATCAATTGTGATGACGGGCGGTACCGTCATTGTGAATGGCCCAACGACTAGCGGCAATGGACCATTGGATTATGACGGAAGCTTTGAGCAGAGCGGCGGAATATTAGTGGCCGCTGGTAGCTCCGGAATGGCTCAAGCTCCATCTGATAATTCGAGCCAATTCTCGGTCAGCATGACTTTTCCTCAGACACAGCAGGCTGGCACGATCGTTCATTTGGCAGACAGCGAAGGCAATACGATTATGACCGCTGCTCCATCCAAGAATTATCAATCCGTGGTGATTAGCTCGCCGGATCTGAAAGAGGGTAGCTCTTACACGCTTTACTCAGGAGGAACATCGACAGGTGCTGGAGTGAACGGGCTTTACACGGATGGAGAATATACGGGAGGAACAAAGGTAACGGAGTTTGAGATTTCAAGCAGCGTAACTTGGTTGAACGAATCGGGGGTAACGACCGGCAATGCTAATCAAGGCCCAGGTGGAGGGGGAACTAGACCCCAAGGCGGAGGCAGAAGGTAAAAAGGTATTGAAATAAGCTGATGTACTATACAAAGAGATCACTCCTAACTTTGGAGTGGTCTTTTTTTCTTTGATGTATTTTGAAAAAATAATCGAGGCGGATCACAAGAATCTATCACAAAACAACCATTCAAGCTCTTAATGAAAGCACCACGCACGAAGAAAGTGCCTTTTATTTATATCGAGTTTTAAAGACAATATCCTTTATCGATTAAATAATGGCTGCGGATACTATGATAGCTTGACTGAGAGAAATTTAATAGAAAAAGATGAAGTGGGTATCCAAAAAGGTCATTGCTCAAGACTGGATAGCCACTTATGAGGTGGAATTATCGGCGAGAGATGGTCACATCGTGCGGATAAGCACACATATGGTCTTATGAGGTGGAATTATCGGCGAAAGATGGTCATATCGTGCGGATAAGCACACATAGGTGCTTAATGCCACGTAGCAGCAGGCATTCTTGCGCGATAAGCAGGTAACAAAGGAAAATGGCGCTGCAGGAATCGACTTTGAACTGCGCCCCGTCAAGTAGACAGTACAAAAAATAAAAGTTAGTTAAGCGGCCTTTGTCCTGAATTCCATGGGACTGAGGCCGTTTAGTTTTGCCTGAAACCGTTCATTATTGTAAAAGTGAATGTAGTCATCGATATCCTTCTTTAGTTCCTCATATGTGTGATAGGTATGCAAATAATACTTTTCACATTTCAGGGTCCCCCAGAAAGATTCCATCGGACCGTTATCAATGCAACGGCCCACTCGGGACATACTCTGCGTCATTTCAGCCTTGTCCAGCATTTCTTTAAACCGCAGTGACGTGTACTGGTAACCACGGTCGCTATGAATCATAGGTTTGCTATGAGGTGCTGCCTGCAAAGCCAACTCCAACGTTTGAAAGACGAGAGGATTATTATTCGAGTGACCGAGTACATAGGAAACAATCGATTTATCATGAAGATCGAGGATGGCGCTTAAATAAGCCTTCTGGCTATGGCCAAACTTAAACTCCGTGACATCCGTAACCCACTTTTCATTCGGCGCTTCCGCTTGAAAGTTGCGGTTAAGCACGTTTTCAGCTACTTGCTGCGGCGTAGAACGATTATACTTCTTTTTCTTTCTGCGGATGACAGACTGGATCCCCTTAATTCTCATCAGTCTTTGCACTCGCTTATGATTAATCGGATGTGGCCATTCTCGACGCATATGCAACGTTAATTGTCGGTAACCAAAGGTACCCTCAACCTTCTCGTACAAAGACATCATTATCTCCGTCAGCTCTCTGTTCTCCACCTCACGTGTACTAGGTGTTCGATTAAGCCACTTGTAATAGCTCGACCTCGGAATCCCAGCAACGCTGCATAAGAGCTGTATGGTTATTGACTCCGTTTGCTGGATGGCTTGAATGGCAAGGTAGATGTTCTCTTGTCGGTGTTGGCTTAAGGTCGCCCCCTTTCGAACTCCTGTAACTTTTTTAAGAAAGCATTCTCAGCCCGGAGTCGCTCGATTTCGTACCCCAGCTTCTTCATCGCGAGCTTTTGCTCATCAACTTCGGTTAACTCTTCAGGCGTCTTGGTACGCCCTCTACCATCTTGCAAAGCATCCTGGCCGCCCTCTGTATACTTTCTCATCCATCCGTACACTTGCTGGTAAGATACCTGGAAATACTTTGCTGTCTTCGTGTAGTCTTGTCCATTCGCAAGGCAGTACAGTACAATGTCGATCCTCTCCTGCCATGTTGTCTTGCGTCCCGTGGTCATAGCTGTTGTTCCCCCTGTATAGGTTTTTAAGCTGCTATGACCATTATACTTATTAATCCAATGAAAGAGAGCTGCTCGACTAGCGATCCTGTACTTATCTATGACTTGGTTCTGCGACAACCCCCCGTTTAGATAATCCATAACCGCTTGATGCTTAATTTCTTTGGAATAACTACGATTGTGTGTGCGGATCTCTAATCCCTCGTAACCGTATAACCGATAACGACGTTGCCAATTTGCAAGCGTAGACATGGCACAGCCATACTTCTTAGTAGCTGCCCTTACTCCAATGTGACCAGCTTCGATCTCTTGAAGGATAGCCAATTTTTCCGAGGCGTTCAGTTTATTTCTAGGCATAAAAAAATGCTCCCCTACAGTAAACAGGCTTTAATTATTTCACCTGTCTACCGTATGGGGAGCATATCACTTCTGCACCGCCATCTTCTTTAAATTCCACTTCTCTCCACTAACAGCGAGCTTATCACTTTTCATTATTTCGGCAGCAAAGCGGCATATTGCTTGCGCATGGCGTGAAGCTGCTTAAGCTTGTCCATCGCAGCCTCGCCACGCTGCCCGGCTAGAGATACGGATAGACTTTCCACTATGGCCATGGGAGCGACAAGGGAATGGAATGCGTCTCTGTCACCCCGGTCTACTTGAATAACAATATCGCTTTCGTTGATCATGTCCGAGAGCAGAAGATCAGTAATTAGTATGGTCGTATATCCGGATTCGGAGGCTTGTTCCAAGATAACAGTAGCCTCAGGTGATTTGCGAACAAAGCCGAAGAAAAGAACAACATCCTGCGGGCCAGCGTGGACGAGACTCTCTAGTAATTCATGTCCGCTCTGAGGCATAATCCTAATTTCTATTCCAATTCGATTCAGTCGGAACCGCAGCAAATCAGTTAAACAGGAGGTAGAGCCTGGCCCGTGAACGAATATTTTATTCGCCGTGTTTAGTGTATCGACTGCTCTATCGAACGCTTGAAGGGAAATTCGTTTTGCAGTTTCCTCCAAATTGACCGCAGCGGAGGAAATCATCTGAACGACGACCTCACGCTCGGTTTTTTCCAATACATGCTGCATTTTACGAGCAGGGGTCGAATGCTGTGTTTCCTGTAAATATTTTTTGAATGATTTTAAATTGTCATAACCGATCGATTTCCAAAATCGTGATACGGTGGCGATACTAACGCCTGCCTTGATCGCGATATCCTCTTCGGTATAGAAGGGAATGCGTTCAGGTGACTTTACGATAAAATCAGCAATTTTTTGTTGGCTTTTGGACATTTGATTGAATGGAATTTCGAATTTGAGCTGGTTCATGGGTATCCTCCCACCGTGTATGCAATCAACGAGGATGATCGCGAAAGTAATACTCCTATTGTATCTTTTTTAGCACCTATTTCCAATCTGGTTATTTCACAATGACATTTCCACTCTGCTTCAAAATTTTCTTTACCCACGTAGCTGCTTTAACCTTCGTCTCCAAGCAAGGAGATACTTTAATATGATAACGCCCTTCTTTGATGCATGCAGCTAATTCAGCGACAGTATTATAATCATGATCAAATTGGTTCATGATGCTTCCGAACTGAAGCGGGTGATGCGTATCGCTGCCTGCTACAACTGGTATGCCGATGGCATGAGCCAAGTCTGCGACAGCGTTTTTCATATCTGGACCGTAAGTATACATATCTTTGGCGTTGAGATCGAAAGCATCGAGCCGCCTTAAAAGCGAATCATCATGTTGGGTGAGGGGATTACTCTCGCGATGAGGATGTGCGCCGATTCTAAGCAAAGACAATTCATCACACCAATCGAGCAGCTGTTCAAAGGGTACAAATGCATCCGCCTTGGTGTGGGGCTCCAGCCTTGAACGAAGCTCCAATACAGAAGCTCTCATACCGATCACTAGAATATGGCCTCCGAACTTGACATCAACCTCCATTCCCGGGAACAACTTGAATCCCTCTACGTCGTAATAGTCCTCTTTGTAAGTGTAATGACGGTCTAATTGTTCATAGATGTCATAAAATCGGTGGGTATTAAAATGTTCAGTCATGGCAATGGCGTTCAGGCCGTTAAGTCTAGCCTCTTGGATGGACTCTTGGAAATATTCAATCGTAAACTCTGTTTTTTTGGACAGTTTAATATGGGAGTGAAGATCTATTTTCATTAAATATGTCTCCTGTCGTTATAATTTGAATTGGCTGCCGATCCAGAACAATAAGGCTACATAGATAGCGGAAATCGCTAAAAATGCATAATCACGAGGCATAATCTTTAAATAGGCTAGCTTTATCCGTTTAACCTTCGGGTCATTGATAGCATAAGTAAATCCTTTTACTTCTAACGCCTCGACGGTTGTCCGTGTGCGTTTTGCCGTATTTAGAATAAGCGGGTAAAAGGCCAATATCGATATTTTCCCCATATAGACAATCGTTCGCCATCCTAACAGCCCTTTGCTGAGGGGAGCACGTCCTCGGAGCCTGTAAGAGTAAAGAAGATTGTTGTACTCTTCGATAAGAATGGGCAGCATGCGATAGCCGTAAGCTACGCCGAAGCTAAACTGTGCCGGCATCCCGAGGCTAAGCAGCGCATCGCTTAGCTTCTCGGGATCCATGCTGGAGAATACCGCAATGCTCGCAAGCGCGATGACAAGAAGCTTTAATGTAAGAGTAGAAAGCGCCCATGCGGCAGCGAGTCCACCGCCGAAGGCGAGTGAGACGATCAGCATATAAGCGGTGTCTGAGACAAGGCCAAGAGCCAGCACGATAAGCACGAGAACACTTGGCTTCGAGGTGTAGGTAAGGATCGTAATGGCAAGGAGCATGCCGATAAGCACGGTCTTGTTATGAATGAACCAAGGAGCGATTGCAAAGAAGGAATACCATCCAATGAGCATTCGCGGATCAAACTTCGAGAGAAACGTCATGGAGTGGCCAAAGGCTGTTCTCAGCAGCTCAATCTTGATTCGCTCCACGCTCAGTTTTTCCCAAAGTGTTGGTTTAGGGGCTTGTTCAGCTAATTCCATAAGAAAACTCCTCACTTGGCATATGCTGCTGGATATGACTCACAAATTCATCTACAGATAAACACGGTGGTTCAATGCCCAGACGGCCGCATAATTGTACGATCTGTGGCGCAATTAAAGCTGCTTTCTCAAGTGCGCCTGCATGCTGAAATACCGTTCGGCTGTCTGTGTCGAGGAGAATCTGGCCCTCGTTCATCACGATAACCCGAGTAGCCCAATCAGCGACAAGCTGCATGTCATGCGTAGCTACAACGACAGCCTTGACATGATCGCGAAGCTGATCGAACAGCATCGTCATTTCTCTGCGGCTGGCGATGTCGAGGCTGGCGGTCGGCTCGTCAAGCAGCATAATGGTGGGGCGCATCGCCATGCCAATCGCGAGTGTTGCGCGGCGCTGTTGTCCTCCGCTAAGCAGGCGGCCATCTCGTGCTTGCAAATCCGTCAGCTTGAATCTTTGAAGCACATCATCGACAAAGGTATCGATACCCTGCAGCTTTCTAGCCTTCAGGAAAAAAGCTACGTCCTCACGAATGTTATCTGCGATGAACATTTCCTCAGGATTTTGAAAGAGAAAGGATACTTGGTCAGACAGCTGCTCTGGCGTCGTTTTTTGTGTGTCCGTTCCACAGACGATTACTTTGCCTTCCCATGGGCGGCGAAGCCCTGAGATTAATCGCAATAATGTGGATTTACCAGCCCCGTTATTGCCAATCAGCGCAATGCGATCACCTTCGTTAATACATAAATCAATTCCTCGAAGGATCGGCTTCTTCTTGCGGTCTATTCCTTGATAGCCGCTTGTCACACCTTCGAAGCGGACGAGAGGTTCACGGGGCGATCCATAAATAGGCTGCTCTTGAATGACAGAAAGCCGAGAGATGCGAAGATCAAGTGGTGCAAAATGAGCGACAGCTTCCTCAATGGTCGTCGGATAGACGATTCCTTGCTCTGCTGCTCGTCTGCCAAGCAGAGCATGAACCGCTTGGGTTACTTGCGGTGGCTGAATATTCATCTCCACCAGCTCAGACACCGCTGACAATCCTTCAGAGACGGATTTTACCCAGCGAACCTGTCCGCCAGCTTCCATCAGGACGATTTTGCGGCAATAATCGGCAATGAATTCGGTATGATGCTCAATAACGATGATTGTTTTTCCATATTTTTCATTTAGTAATTTGAGCTTTTCATAAATAACCCGTGCGTGGGCGGGATCAAGCTGAGCAACGGGTTCATCCACTACGATGACATCAGGGTTAAGAGCCAAGGCTGCGGCTAATGCAGTCATATGCTTCTGTCCTCCGCTTAGCTGCCATATCCACTCCTTCTGCAGATGCTCAATTTCAAGCATCTGCAGTGCGAGCATGCCTCGTTCCTTGTAATCCTCGTAACCGAAATTAAGCGGTGCGAAGCAGACCTCATCATATACGGTAGGACGAACCAGTTGATTCTCGAAGTCCTGGAATACGTAGGCGACAAGCTTAGAAAGCTCAGCAACGCTCCGATCGGATGTGAGATTGCCGTCAATTCGAATTGTGCCTTCCAAATCACCTGAATAATAGGTTGGAATTAGCCCGTTAAAGCATTTGCATAATGTAGACTTTCCACTCCCGTTACTGCCTGCGATTGCTATGAAATCACCGCGGTTTATCGTTAAATTCACCTGATTCAGAGAATTGACTTGTGCGCCTGGATAACGGAAGGTTACGTCGCTGAGCTGGATAATCGGCTGATCTTTCGTTAGTTGGTCCTCCGGTGATTGATTCGTCATTAAGCGGCTTCTCCTTTCCGTTTGCTTGCTCTACGATTCACGGCCCATACTATCGTAATGATGAAAATAACTGCCGCTACGCTCATACTGATCCAAATAGCTCCATTTCCCATTTCGGCTATAAATTCGGATTCCCAGTCAATAAAGTTAATGTCTGATTCAGCCAAAAATTCTGCAGCGCCTGCAAACACAAACAATAAAATAGCGATAAGGAGCAATCTTGGCCCTACAAAGTCGGTTAGAGAGGTTGCTGCACGGCCATCACGTGGTTTCATTCCCAGCAGCGGTTCCACTTTGCCATATAGACGGGGAACCAGATATAACGTTGGAAGCAAAGCGAACAATGTTCCGGAAATAACCATCGCATTCAGAAAAGCAACACCTTCAATAACTAGTATGCTTTCAGGAAGGCCGGAAACCGCTTCGAATTCTTCAATTCCAAAATATACTTTGCCGATATCGACTATAGTGCCAAGAAGCTGATCAATCCCTATTGCAACATAAGCTGCAATGGCCAGCTGACGTTTATTAGAAGGGTCCTTAACAAGCATGCCAGCGATAAAGATAGCGAGTGCAAATTCGATGAACTTCTCCAGCTCGCCTAATCCTCCGAATTGACCCAGCAGCAGCTCGCCGAAAATAACCTCACCTACACAAGCGCCTAGAGCGGCATAAAGCGGATTAAATAGAATGGCGAATAGAAGTGGGATGAAAATAAAATATTCGACCTTTAGCTCAATGGGACCGAACTTAAATTCCGGTATGAGCTCCGTAATCATGTTGGAAATTCCGTACAGTGACATAGACAATATGAAAATCATAAGCTTTTGCTGCGAGGTTAGCTCCCAGCGTTTGGACGTTAATCCCTTGTTCATTTTCGTTCCTCCTCATATTCTTCGTCTTCTTTAACAGAATAGAATGAATTTGTTATCAGATCGTTAACGCAATGTACATTTTGTGTTAATTTTTTTCAAAATGTTTTACATGAAAATAAATTATCAATATAATAAGCTTATCAATCATACGCGTTTGGAGTAAAGGAGCCGTTATATTATGAAAATTGATTTACACACACATGCAAAGTGGTCCAAAAATATTGAGTTTTCCTATGATTATTATCGAGGGATGATGGATGGAGCGAGTAAGTATTTAGATGCTGTAGCGTTGACAGAGCATTTTAACACATGTAATTTTCAAGATATCTATAATACTTTAGATCAGCATTGCCCATATAAAGGAGACTATTATATGGTTGAAGGGGTGAAGGTATTTCCTGGAATTGAGGTGGATGTGCGTGAAAAGGGCCATATTCTTCTAATTGGTGCGAGGGAGAGCATTATTGCGCTGCGTTCAAGGCTGGAAAACCATACGCTGGAAGGTGAATATGTAGAATTGGAGCATTTATTAGACCTGAGTGAGGAATATGATTGTCTTCGTATTGGAGCACATCCGTTTCGCGAGGCAAACCCGCTATATCAAGTAAAGCCGGAGCTTCTTGCAAGATTAGATGCCTTCGATTTGAACGGTAGAGATTTGCACCATTACGGACAGGAGATGGAGGAGAGAGTGAAAGGTCTGGCAGAGCTCATCGCCTTGCCAGTCATTGCAGGCAGTGACACCCACCAGCCGCTTCAGTTCGGAAGTGTGTATAATCGGTTTGAGCAGAGCTGCGATACGATTGAGCAGCTGCGAGATGTCATTCGAAGAGGGGCATACGATTATCAGATTTCACAGCATTTTCATCAGAAGGTACAATTAGCAGAAGTAGAGCAGGCTCGATACAAAAGAAATAGGATAGTCAATCCATACTGAGGTTGTAATAATTGCAGCAAAGGATAGATGAAAAAGAGATTATTCTAAAGGGCAGTTAAATGAGCTGCCTATAGAATAATCTCTTATTTAAAATATAGGAAAGTATATCATTTCGCCATACCTTGATTTATATAATCAATCCGTCCTTCATCGTAATCGTATGATCAGCATAGGAGAGCATTTCTTCATCATGGGTTACGAGCAGGGTCGTAATATTTAATGTTTTTGTCAAATTTCTGATGAGTGTCATGACATCTTTAGATCTTGTCGAGTCCAGACTAGCCGTCGGCTCATCCGCAAATAGTATTTTGGGCTTGTGGATGATTGCGCGAGCGATGGCAACCCGCTGTTTCTCCCCTCCTGATAAGGAAGAGGGGTAGGCATCCTTTCGATGCTCCATGCCTACGAGTCTGAGTATCTTTAGTACTTCCTCTTTTTGCTTCAGTTTATTCATTTTTGATTCGGAGACGTCAAGCATCAGCAGCAGCTGATCTTCTACAGAAAGGAAAGGAACGAGATGTGAGGATTGAAAAATAAATCCATATTTTTTGGCGCGGATTTTCCGGATATCCTCCTGCGTCATTTCGGACATGTTTTTCCCTTCGAAAATGATCTTTCCGCTAGTTGCCCCTTGAAGGCCAGCAGCGATGGTGAGGAGTGTGCTTTTTCCAGATCCAGAGGCGCCTACGAGAGCTGTTATTTCTCCTTCTTGCAAGGTGAGATTAATCCCGTTCAATACCTGCTCGTTAACCTCGCCGCTCGTGAATGTTTTTTTGACGTCATGTATGGTGAATGCTGTCATATTAGTTGTCTCCTTGTTGTATGGCTTGTAGAGGCTCGACTTTTTTAATTTGAATGCCAGAGAGTGTCGCGCCGACAAATCCAATGACTAAGAACAGAACAGATAATTGAACGGTTGTTGCAAGTGTTAGGCTGTAAGGCATCCCTTCCGGTGCGATTATATTAAAGCCCTGACTGAGCGCAATGGATATGACGAGGGCAATCGTTGTGATGAACAGCATTTGAGACCACATCATACGGAATAATGTGCTTGTTTTTACACCGATCGCTTTTAAGATACCGTATAATCCGATTTTTTGAACATTCATCATGTAGAAGAATATAGCAAACAGCATCCCGCTGATGGCGACTAAAAACCAAATAATCATATTGAGAGACAGCTGTTCCGCGCTATAGCTTGCAATCGTGTTAAGAAACTCTTTTTTTGAAAATGATTGCAAGCCGTCAATGGTCATTGCTTGATCCTGTCCTGGAATGAACACTAATTGCATATCATTTACACGGTAAATTTCTTTATAGTTATCCATATGGATATAAGCGACGGGAGCATGGCTATATTTTTTTTGATCCACAAATCCGCTAACTTTGAATTCGCCATTGAATTGATTGTTCGTTAATACATCGCCAACCTGAATCCCTTCTTTTTCAAGAGTACGGTCTAATATGATTTCACCTGGACTGACCTTCTCAAACCATTCGGAATCCGTTGAAGTCACAAAAGCTACGCTATGCTGCTTGTCTTCGTCATCGTTGACAAAGCCCATCTGAATCGAAAGCGCTGCTGCAGCCTTCTGTTCTTGTAGGAGGGTAGTTTGTACTGCAGGATCTATTTTTGAAAAGCTATACTTTTCATCCGCATCGGCATTCATATAGAAATGGCCAGCAGGCAAGTCCTTGATTAAAGCGGCATTATCTTGTGATAAGCCATTGGCCAAACCCGATATAATAAAGGTTAAAAAACTAACTAGAAAAATAATTGATCCTAAAATAATAAACCTCGCTTTACTCCTCTTAATTTCCTTCCATGCCATATTCATCATAGCGCCTCCGTTTCTTTGGTACAGCTTGAGTATATTGCTGCACTATGAACGGACCATGAACGGACAATTACAAATGAGGTCCCGCTATAATTTTATTCGTATGAGTTCCTAACGTTTGAATGCTGTAGGCCATGCAGTACTGAGCGGTGTAATAGGTAGTCATAATGAGTACGCCTGAGAAAGCTACGTCGGATACAAAGAGGTTCCAAGACAGGATAGAATCTGAAATGGTGAATAAAATACTTCCGATAATCGCCCATTTGTGACCGGTCATAATGGCAGACCAGGTCATGAGTGAAATGACGAGTATGTAGAGTAGAACCGGAATAATCAAATCATCTTTGCCGTTCCTAATTAAGGCATGAATAAGCTCCGAGCCCATAAATAAGCCGAATACGGCAATTGGAGCTAGCGTTGCGAAGCGAATTTTCGAGAAGCGCCAATTGCCGAAAAAGCTGGTCATATAAAACAGGTGACCGATGAGGAAAGCAGATAACCCAACAACAAACCATTCGAGCAAACCATCGCCCAGCATGCAGAAAAATAAGCCGGTTAATAGAATCCAATGATTTCTACGTCTAGGGGCTGGAATATGGAGGTATGCATACGCCAGGATAAGCCACATGGGGAGTAGCTTGAACAGAAGCTTGACAACATGAGGATCAGACGGAATAATAAAAATGTAGAGTAGGCTCATCAACAGTATAAGTGCGGGTAATAGATACTTCTTCAAAGAAATTGCCCCTTTATCAGTAGAATAATCTTGCAGGCACCACGGTGAATATTATGTTAAACCTAGCGTGTATAATACTAGAAAAAGGAGTGTGTTAAATGGCTATTGATGTATATCTGAACTTTAATGGAAATTGTCGAGAAGCGGCTGAATTTTATGCAGAAGTGTTTAAAGTAGAAAAACCGCAAATTATGACTTTTGGTGAAGCACCGCAAAGTCCTGATTACGAATTGCCTGAGGCGGCAAAAGATTTAGTCATGCATACGAGGCTTAACATTCTTGGCAGCAATGTCATGTTCTCTGATGTTTTTCCAGGGTCTCCTTTTATTTTGGGCAATAATATAAGTCTTGCAGTCGTTTCGCGGGATGAAAAACAAATTAGAGATGCCTATGAAGGATTAAAAGAAGGCGGCCATGTAAACATGGAGCTTCAAGAAACATTTTGGACCAAATGTTATGGCAGTTTAAAGGACAAGTTCGGTATCGAATGGCAATTTAGCGTAGAAAACGTAGAAGCATAGGTGATCGTGTAAGGTGAATGTGATCATAAATCGGTAGAGGCAAACTAGGAAACAACTCATGCAGTCATGAGTTGTTTTTTGTTGTTGTATAGGAAACTAGGGATTCTCCTCTCCGAACCTGTTAATAATGATGCTGCACGAGCAGCCGGAGAGGGGATAAGGAAAGCTAACGGAAACCAGAGACGCTAAAGTGCCATTTTTGGTTAGCGTCACATTTTAACGGAAGTGGGAGACGCTATTACGCAGAAATGAAGCGATATCGTGTATCTTTTGTACAAATAGAGGCCTGTGTTTCCGTTACAATCTTGAAACGACATATATAGGCGATTTAGCGTCTCTGGTTTCCGTTAGAGGTCCGAGCTGACGCGTCTGCGATGTGCAATCACCTGTAAGGGTGATTTTGTTTCGTTGCTCCCTAGGTTTAACGCTTGTTGTGAAAATCAAGCTAGTGGAGCATACGCTAGAGCATTCTTGATTAGTGAAGCAGTTCATAATGATGCTAACCTATTAAGATTAAAATATAGCTATCCTGCACTTTTGCAGGATAGCAGCTGTTTTAACGCCCTCTCGGGTGACTATGTTGTACGCGCGCATTATAGACGCCCCTATTGGAGCTAATTTAGCTGAAACCTGCCTATTCTATTGCATATGTGCAGGATAGCCACCTCTAGGTTACTCAAAAGCGCGAAGTTAGTGCATATGTGCAGGATAGCTTGCGTATGGCGGGAATCGGCCTGCAGCAGAAAACTGGAGTTAGTGCTTCCTCATCTACATTAAGGGGTACACTTCAAATGACTAGATGCGAGCATTGACGCTAACATTTAAGTCTCAAACAATATTTCCCCCGTGCGGGACAGGTCATAGCCGGCAATATTTTGAAGCTCGTTTTTGAATTCCTTGGATCTAAGAATTTGCAGCAACGAATGAATCCATGCTTGGTTTTGTGCGGTTTTGAGCATGACAAGGTCATAGCGCTCTTGAATGAGCGGAATAAAATCAATTTGACCGACAATCGAGGCGGCTTTCTCGATACCAACGCCAACATCGGCTTCACCTGATGCCACTTGGGATGCGACGCCTAGATGGTTGCTTTGTTCAAGCTCATAGCCAGCAAGCTGCTCCGCTTTAATACCATGAAGACGGAGCTGTTCATCAAGCAATACTCGGGCGCCTGATCCCTTCTCGCGATTCGCAAGCCGAAGACCTTGGCGGGCGAAGTCACTCCAGCCTTTAATGGAAAGGGGGTTGCCTTGCTTAACGTACAACCCCGCATTTCTCGACAGCATATTAACGACCATATAAGTGGAGCCGACGAGCAGCTTCTTAATATAAGGAAGATTGTATTCTCCCGTGTCTCCATCGAGCAGATGGGTGCTGACGATATCTGACTCACCGCGATACATAGAGATTAAGCTATCAAGGCTTCCGACATAGGAGCGAAGCGGTCTTATCCCCGAAATGTTTTTCTCCATATGCTTAGCTAAAATATCCAGGCTGAGATCCTGTCCTGTAATAACAATCGGACGAGGACTATGAAAATTGGCTGCTGGAGGGGCGAGGGGAGAGGGAGTTGAATGTTCTTTGATCTGCATCCCCTTTGCTCGCTGCTTGTAAGCTTCCAAGTCTGCGGGATCTACGCGCATTTGTTTGCCTACACGATAAGAGGCAAGCTCGCCTTTTTTTATAAGATCGTATACGGTCAGTTTGGATATTTTTAATAGCTTGGCTATTTCTTCCGTGGTGTAAGAGATGTCGGCGGACATGGGACTCCTCCTTGCTAGTGTTTATGACTGATTTATTCTAAATCTAATTGTATCATATTTAAATGGGAAGGTTATGTTAATTAAGTTTACAAAACGAATGATTGCTATGTATAATTATAATCAAATCTATCTATTTATAACTAGATATAACTTAGGAGGAGAAACATTGTTTAAAAAGATTAAGAGTTATGTGATTTTGTGTGCTTTGATTTCTATTGTATTAGTAATTGCGGGATGCGGGGCTAAGCAAAATACAAGTCAAAACGATAGCAATGGAACGAAAGCGACTAGTACGACCGAACAAACGCAGCAGCCTGCAGAAGCAGTGGAACTTATTGTATCAGCGGCGGCAAGCATGACCGATGCCTTGACAGAGATTGAGAAGGCCTATGAAGCTAATCATCCTAATATCGAGCTAAGCTTCAATTTCGGTGCATCTGGAGCGCTTCAGCAGCAAATCGAACAGGGGGCACCTGCCGATTTATTTTTATCCGCAGCAGTTAAGAATATGACAGCACTTGTAGATAAAGAGCTCATTGATACGAACCAACAGATCAATCTACTGGCCAATGAGCTTGTTGTTGTTGTTCCAGCAGATGGGGCTTTAGCCATTGAGAACGTTTCTGATCTTGCCAAAGCCGAAGTAAAGACGGTTGCGATCGGCATTCCAGAGAGCGTGCCTGCCGGCAGCTACGCCAAAGAAGTATTGACAAGCGCTAATCTGTGGGACGCTTTGCAGTCGAAATCGGTGCAGGCGAAGGATGTTAGACAAGTGCTGCAATATGTAGAAACTGGAAATGCAGACGCTGGCTTCGTATACAAAACGGATGCATTAACCTCAGACAAAGTAAAGGTCGCCTTTGCAGTTAATGCTGCATCCTATAAAGCGATTCAATATCCAATTGGAATAGTAAAGGCAACGAAGCACAGCAAGGAAGCAGAGGAGTTTTACACGTACTTGCAATCACAAGAATCACTGGATGTATTTATTAAATATGGCTTTTCAGTTCCTAATTAAATATGATGTTTTTGAACTGGCATGAATTTTGGCTGCCGATTAAATTATCTTTGCAGGTAGCTTTATTATCAAGTGTAGTGGTTATTACTATTGGAACAGGCGTGGCATGGTGGATGTCACGGCGTACTTTTAAAGGAAAGACAGCTCTTGAAACGGCATTTATGCTGCCGCTAGTCCTTCCTCCAACGGTTGTTGGTTTCTTGCTTCTCATCATGCTGGGTCGCAGAAGCTGGTTCGGCGAGGTAATCGAGTGGCTGTTTAATGCTCCTATTATATTTTCATGGTGGGCAGCCGTAGTTGCTTCCATCGTAGTGTCATTCCCACTGGTCTACCAAACGATGAAAGTAGGCTTTGCTTCTGTCGATCGTGATTTGGAGGATGCTGGACGCTCCATTGGCGCCACCGAGTGGGAGGTATTTAGGTTCATTACGCTGCCGCTCGCATTCCGTTCACTCAGTACCGCGTATATTCTTGGATTTGCACGCGGTTTGGGTGAATTCGGAGCGACATTAATGATTGCGGGCAATATTCCGGGTCGCACTCAGACGATTCCAACAGCCATTTATGTCGCGGTAGATTCAGGGAATACAGCAATGGCATGGGCCTGGACGATCGCGATAATTATCATTTCATTTATGCTGCTAATGCTTACGGGACGCAAAAGCGCATAGCATAGCTTATGCAAACAAGCCTTTCCTGCTTTTTGAGGGAGGGCTTGTTTTGTTGTTGGACAGTATGTCCTGCTGTGTTACGCTATCTTTAAGAAGCATTGGGCCATTTCTTAAAAATGGCTGAAAGAGGTGGCAAGCAATGATGTGGCGGCGATTACGAATAGGAGCAGCGGTATGGGAGAAGAGGATACGCTATCTGAGGCGGAAGCTGCAAAACGTTATGCAATTCAGCATAAGGTAAATGAAGAGGATATTATTATGGAGGAGGAGTCAAGCATCACCGAGCAAAACCTTAGCAATGCGTACGCAATTGCGCAGCGGCAACACATTAATTCGTTTACGATAGTTAGCGATCCGCTTCATATGAAACGGGCTCTTACAATGGCAAAGGACCTCGGGATGGATGCCTATGCATCGCCAACCCAAACTTCTGCTTACCAAAGCATAAGGACCAAGCTTCCATTTCTGCTGCGAGAAATTTTCTTCCTCATCGGCTATCAAGCCAAAACACTACTTTAATTAGTCGGTACGTTCCGCGTACGGCTGTGCGTGAAATAGGTTCAATTAACATGCAACGGCGGTGCTGGGTACATAGGATACGAAGCTTTGACAGGAGAATTATCCTGTCAAAGCTTCGTAGTATTTGTTTACTTCACAAGTCCTTTTTCTTGCTTGAACTTATCCCACTGCGCCTCGGCTTCCTTTTCGATTTTCTCTTGGCCGGAGGCAATCATTTTATCACGATATTTCGGAAGCTCCTTGGCTGGATCAACAGAGCCTGATTCCAGAGCAGCCTGATATTCGTTGTTAACGGCTGTTACATTGGCAATCTCGGCTTTAATATTCTCTTCGTTTACACCAAAACCGTTTGTAGCAGGGACGATAGCACTATCGTTCAGCTCAATGGTTCTCTCCCACGTGTCCGCTGCCTGACCAGGCTTAAGGTAAGCGTTGAACTGATTGCCGAATACCCAGTCACCATTCGGGGCATAGCCGGAATCCTTGATAGGCTCGATATAGTTACCGTCAGTTTTATTGTAATGCTTGCCTTCAATCCCATTACAGATCAGGTTGTAAAGATAGGAATCCGTGTTAAGCAGGTTGATCAGCATCAACGTACGCTCCGGATTTTTGGAGCCTTTGTTAATGACATGCATAGCGCCGGCAATTCCGGTGAAGTAGCTATCGGAAATCGGGGCATAGACGACCTCATTACCGCCGTTAACCGCTAATTCTCCAACCTCGCCGCCGGGCTTCGATGTAAATTCAAGTCCGACAGCCACATTGCCCTTGCTCTTGAGATCGTTGATGTTCTGAATGATAGGCGCATCATCATTGATATAGCCGGCTTGGTACCAGCTGCGCATCGTATCGAAATACTCCTTCTTCTCCTCCAGCCCTTGCAGATAGCCGATGTACTTGAGCGAAGGATCATCCTTCTTATAGCTAAGGACAAGGCCCTCGCCGACCTTTGTACGATCTGTATATAAGCCCCATGAGTTCTGAGCGAGTCCAAGAGGAATGATGCCAGGCTCATTATCCTTCAACGTTTTTAGGAATGGCTCAATGTCCTTATAGGATTGGATCTTGCTGATATCCAAATTATATTTTTCAACAAAACGTTTTTGAATGACTAGACTCTTTGATTTCGCAGCTACCTGATAGATCGGGAATCCGTATACTTTTCCATCAACTGCCAGCATGTCTGGCCAAAATTTATCAGGAATATTGGCGCGGGCTTCTGCTGCATATTGGCTGATCATATCCTCTGTAATTTCCAAATACGCTCCTCTATCAATATAAGGCTGATAATTGCCTAGCCAGCCCTTAGAGCTCCAGGCTAGGTCAAAGTCTTCCCCTGCTGCAAGCATAGCATTAAGTTTAGGCTCGTATTCATCGAAGGTGAGCGGTTTAAGCTCGACGGTTGCGTTAATTTTATCTTTCAAATATTTGTTGATCTCATCGTTGACAAGCTTCTGGTCCGGTCCGGGATTAGCGGAAACGGGATAGATGAAGGTGAGCTTAGCTTCAGGAAGTGAAGGCGCCTCTGAAGCAGGTGTGTCCGGCGTTTTTTCACCTGCGTTGCTAGGAGTATTGGTTGAGCTAGCGGTGTTGCCGTTGTTCGAGCATGCAGCGATGATCGCAAGGCATAGAATGATTGCAAACCATTTGACCATTAGGGATGCTTTTGTTTTTCTCACTTAAGAACCCTCCATTTATGATTTATTTTATATCTGGCACAATAGTCATTCCTTATCCTTTCAAGGAACCTACTGTAATACCCTTCACGAAATACTTCTGGAAGAAAGGAAATATAATCAGCATCGGTCCGCCTGCAAGAATTGCCATTGCCATCCTGACGGACAGGGTTGGAAAATTCGCATACGCCAGCTTATCAGCCACTTGGGCAAGCGGGGAGTTTGCTAAAAACTCAATTTGAGACAGAATGCGAACAAGGAGCAGCTGAAGCGGAATATATTTATCATTGTCTATGAACAGCAGCGCGTAGAACCATTCGTTCCAATAGCCAAAGGCGATGAATAATCCAAGCGTTGCAAGAGCAGGGGTGGACAGCGGCAAAATAATTCCAAAAAAAATTCGGAATTCCTTCGCGCCATCTACCTTTGCGGATTCAATAATTTCCTTCGAAATTTTGTCCATGAAGCCTTTCATAATCATGATGTTGAATGGACTGAGCAGTGTCGGAATAATTAAAGCAAGCAGAGAGTTTTTCAAATGCAAATACTGCGTCATCATGATGTAGAATGGAATAAGGCCGCCATTGAACAGCATGGTAAAGAAAATATAGAAGGTAATCGGTCTGTTGTACCGAAAGTCGAGGCGAGAAATGGGATAGGCCGTCATCGCAGTCAGAAGAAGCGATATGACGGTGCCGACAACGGTAATCAGAATCGTCACTAGGTAACCCTTGAGCAGCGGATCAGGTTTTTGAAATACAATTCGGTAAGCCTCCCAGCTCCATTCCTTTGGAATGAATTGATAGCCATTCATTACAAGGCTATTCTCAGAGGTTAGAGAGATAATGACAACGAGAACGAACGGCAGGGCGATCATTATGCATAAGATGGCTAAGAAAACGATGATGAAACCATTCATAAGGTTAAAGCCTTTTGTATTGGGCATAAAAGAACTCCTCCATTTTTTAGAACAGCGCGTTATCCTTATCTGCTTTGCGAACAAGATAGTTGGCGGATACAACGGTAATGAGACCGACCACCGATTGCAGGAAACCGACTGCTGCCGCGGAATTAATGTCACCTAGCTTCGTCAGTGAACGATATACGTACGTATCGATGATATCTGTTGTTGGAAAGTTTGGTCCTACGTTGTTTGGCACGAAATAATGCAAGCCAAAATCGCCGCGGAATATATTGCCGAGCCCTAGTATGAATAGAATAATGACAAGCGGCTTGAGGAGCGGAAGCGTAATGCGCCACATCATCTGAATACGGGAAGCACCGTCTAGTCTGGCGGCTTCATAAAAATCGGTATTAATTCCAGTAATGCCTGCGTAATAGACCAGAGTAGAGAAGCCAATTCCTTTCCATAAAGCGACAAGCGGAAGGATGAAGATCCATGGGGTGGTCTCTAGGTACCACTTATGCGGCTCGAATCCAAACCAGCTGATAATTGTATTGAGAAATCCGCCCTTATGATCGAGGAAGGCGTTCGTAATATAGCCGACAAGCACGAATGAGATGAAATAGGGCAAAAACATCGTTGTTTGATAGATCTTGATTAATCGCCCGCTAAGCTCATTAAGCAGCAGTGCAAGGAGCAAGGCAGTTATTGTACCCAGCACAATGTAGGACATGTTATAGAGCAGAGTGTTGCGGATAATACGGAGGGCATCCTGTGCTTTAAATAGAAACTCAAAGTTGTTGAAACCAACCCATTTGCTGCCGAAGATGCCTTGGTCATATCTGAAGTACTTAAAGGCTAGAATAAGCCCGATCATAGGGATGTAGGCGATGACAAATTTGAATAATATGCCGGGCATTGCGAGCAGCAGCAGTTCTCGATTTTTGTTAAGATGCTTCCATTCCTTGCTTAGCAAGCCAGGCAATGACTTACTTTTCTTCGTCTTCATGTCGGGTGCTTCGAGCTGTGTATTGGCCACTCATGATCTCCTCCATCTGAAGTATTCCTGTTCTGATGCCCATCATGCCATGGAGAAATGATGATGAATAGAATAGGTTTTGCGAATTACTGTAATTCGCTAGTGTAAAATAATCGATTTAGTGAATATTTGCTGATATGCAGGCATGAGAGAGGCCCTTCGCTCACTGGAAGCAGTGAACGAAGGGCCTTATGGCCTTTATAATGGGGCTTAGGATATTGATTTTTTCATGCGGTACTCCTTTGGTGTACTGCCAACCTTGCCTTTGAAAAGGCGGAAGAAGTAGCTTTGGTTGGCATATCCGCATCTATCCATAATTTCTGTAATCGTATAGTTGTCCTGCTCCAGCAGTATTTGAGCATGTTTCAGTCGAACTTCATTGATATATTCCGTTATAGACATTTTATAATTTTCCTTAAACAGCTTGCCGATATAAGCGGAGGATAGCTTTACGGTCATGGCAATGGATTGCTGGCTAAGATTAATATCAGAAAATTTCTGTTCAATCAGCTCCTTTACCGTCTCCAGCATCATTTCATTTCGCTCCATATTCGCTGGACGCTGGCCCTCGCATATTTTCGCACAAAGCGATAGGAGAGAGAGGTACATTTCCTCAAGCGTTTCTTTCTCCTTTGCAATCTGATGTATATAATCGATATCAACGGAAAAGGAAACAATCCGATTATCGCTAATATCGCTGGCTGCTTTTCTTATTATCCAAGCCAGATTCGATACGGTGCGGATCATATCATCATAATTAAAGCTGGCGATTAGAGAGAAGGCTTTCTCAAGCTCGGTACCAACATTGGTCAGCTGGCCTTTCTTCAGTGCTTCAGCAAGCCTTCGCTCTACGATGTCCGGAAGCGACATTTGCTTGCTCGCTAAATTTTCTTTAATATCCTCTGATCTAATGATCGCCTTGCGTCCTTTCACGATCATATATTGACTTAAGCGAAGCGCTTGTGTGTAGGCTGTCGATAGAAACGGATATTGTGTAATGATGTCACTAATACCGCAGGACAGAGAGATGCTGTAATAGCGTTCGATTGTGTCTTGAATCTCTTGAAGCAGCGGAGCAACTTGCTCGAACAGCAGCGTCTGATCATACACACTTCTTGAGAGAATAAGCACGACATGATCTCCCCTGATCTCAACAGCCTCACAAGGATAGTGCCTACTCATAATTTCCTGTGAAATATTTACGATTGCAAAATTGTACAGCTTTTTGGAGGCACCTGTCATCATGTTATCGTAAGCGGCAAAGTTATCGATTTTCATGACACAGACGAGCATCTCTTCTTTGACGGATATATTCAGCTCATGCTTCTCGATCAGATGCTGCATATCATGATGCGAGAACAGCTGGCTGTCAGTCAGAAACCTTCGAATATAATATTTGCTCACAATCTGCTCGGAGCTGATTTCATTAAGCCTTTCTGTCAGCTTCATGTAGTTGTCTCCCATCATGCCTAGCTCATCCACCGTGTTGATGCCACTATCCCTCTCGTTTGGAAGATGCGGCCGGATACGCTTAAGCATGTTTTCAATCGGATTGTAAAGCTTGTAGGACAACCATATAGATATCCCGATAGCAAGGAGCAGGAATAAGCCGGATAGGAGCAGCGATTGGTTGCGTGTTTTGGTGACTTCCTCCATTAGCTTTTCGTAGGATTGGATATAAAGAATGGTCCAGGAGCCAAGCCCATCGTCCATATAGGTAACCATTTCCTTTTGATTAGATAGATGATCAATGACGAAACCAGACGTGTGGCTGCCGGCAGCTTTATCCGTAAGGACGAGATCCTTGATATGCGCCTGATCAAGATCGCTCATAAAGAAACTGTTTGGATTGGAGGATAATAATTGACCATTTTGCGTTTGAATGTAGATTTCACCCTGATCCCGATTGCTTGCAACATTCATTTTCCTTAAGCTGTCGAACACCCACTCCGATTTAATGAACAAGATAATAGCAGACTGACTGCCTGTAAACGATTTCAAAGAATCTGTTACAATAAAGGCGAATGTATCGATTCGACCGTCTTCCTTCTCAAGGCTCATCGGTATTAGACGATTGGTAGGCTGGGGGTGGCTGGGATCAAGCAGCACGCTTCTGATCTTATCCTTCGTAACACCACCATCGAGCAGAAGACTGCTGCTTGTGCCGTACAGTTCTGATTGGGATTTATTATAGATGACCATAGAGTGAAGGAAGGAGGAGCTTTCCATAATATTAGACATTTGGCGATGGCCGCGGATCAAGTCCATTTTGGGCAGGTCATCATTGAACATTAGCGGAATTAGAAAATGATCGCGATAAACAAAATTAGAAAGCCTTGTAATAATGTCGTTCATATAAGACAGATTATATTGAATTTGAGAGAGGACTTTCAGGTTGGATTCCTCTTGGATGCTTTTTACAGACTTTTCAAGAATATACGTATTGGACACAGAGGATGCGATTAGAACAATCACCATGGAAGCCATAATGGAGAACATGACTCGTTGCAAATATTTTTTGGATTTGTAAAATCCGAATACTTTCATCCGATCCAAGCCCCCTAGTTGTGTATCAATTTATTTTGGCCCTATCCGTGCGAGCTCGATGTCAGACCACCCTAATGAATAAGCGGGTGATTCAGGATGAAGCTGGTAATCCCCTGATTCTGGCTGCATAAACAGCGGGTCGGCATGAAGGGTACGTCCATCGTATTTGCCGCTTGCTAGCATTCGCCATTGCTCCCAGCTGTATTCGCACCTCTCAAGCAGATCGTTTCCGCTTGAAATCAGAGGCAGGCATCCCGCAACCTTGCAAGGCTCCTCGTTTCTCCAGTAGAGATTGCGGTCAGCAGCCGTGAAACGTTCCTCGCTATAATTAACAAAATAATATAGATATCCAGAATTGTAAACGATATTGCAAGCAATATCGATATGTTTATTCTCCTCGTTTGCCATTTCCTGTGAGCCAATCGCAGCAATGGCATCGGGATTAGACACCAGCAGGTTGTTATGAATACGATTGCCGATCCCCTTTGAGAAAATAAGCATCCACAGCTTGCCTTCACCTGTGCTGTATAGATTTCTAATCACATTGTTTGACACTGTGAAATCATCTGCTGCATCATCTAAGTAAATCCCGAAGCCGAAGGAGAAATGAATTCCACTATCATGCAGGAGATTAGCGTGAATCACATTTCCTCTTCCAACACCCCACGCTTCGATTAGTCCGCCATCCTGGCTATCCGTCATCACACCTGAAATGTCGTTGTAGGCAATGTAATTATGACTGCTGTGCAGAAAATCCCAATGGTTATCCCAAGTTACCGGAATGCCATAGAGCTCTGCTGGCATTGCTTTATGTCTTAATCCCTTCATGGAAATCCCATAGCGCGGCATATCGGCGATGTAATTGTGCGAAATATCGTTGTTTCCGCTTTGGTAGAGCAATATTCCGCAGCCGTGACCGACCAGCTCGCCTCCATGTTTGATTCGGTTATTCGTTATGCTGTTGCAGCAGTTTGTATAGGAAGCGGATGGGTCTGTGAAAGGACCTGCTCCTGGAGCGAATCCGTTCAAGCTGATACCGATGTAGCCGAGGTTTTGAATGAGGTTGCTGTCTATGACGATATGCTTCGAATAATGATCAAGATAAATGCCGCAGCTGCCCGATTGCTGAAGCGTACAGTTCTTAATATGAATATGCTCCGCATGATTGATGTAGATGAGGCCTTCGCGGTGCTCCAGCTGCTCAACGTTGTCGTCCATCATTCGATACTCCCGAAAAAAATCGGTACATGCAAAGAATAAGTTCGAGAAGCTTAGATTACATACAGGCTGCTGCGGGTTCAATCCGCTAATATCCAGCAGCCGTTTAACTGTAGGAGCAATGATAAGCTGTTCATTAGGATTCACCGTTTCATCTGCTGGCCAATAATAGACGATACCCGCGGATGAATCCAAATGGAATTGTCCTGGAGACTGGAGAAAGTCCAATGAGCCTTGGATATAAAAACGGGAGCCAGACTCGATCGGCCAAGTGGAAGGGCTCTCGAATTGTAAGTATCGATTCTCTCGATGAATGGACGCCACTGGTTTCGTCTCTGAGAACCAGTTCCATTCACCTTTTCCTGGCCAGACGAATACCTGTGCTCCTGTCAGATTGGAAGCAGACGGAAAGTCTTCTGAGCGAACGGTTATGCCTTGCTGTCTTGAATGCTTCACCTCAAAGTGAGAATCATCTGTCATATAGTAGCCTACAGCAGGCAAGCGAGCCTGTTTAACGCGTACTCCATCCGCATACAGCGTATGAAAGCATATGCCCTTTTTCAACTTCGTTTGCCAAATATTACGGTTATAAGGAGTCCAGCCCGTCAAACGTTTGCCGCCTATAATAGACGCTTCTTCGCCGGGAAGTCCGCTGTAGCGGACTTGAAACCCATCTCGTCCTGAATCTCTATTATCGAAGCGAAGCGAGGTTTCAAGCTCGTATAGACCGCCACGCACATACACAGCTGCGTCTTGATTCATGCCATTCTCGATATGTTTGCGTACTTCCTGCTGCGCTCTTTGAAGTGTACGGAAGGGGGCCTCCATACTGCCGCATTGTTCGTCGTTCCCATTGGTTGCAACATAATAAACGGTATTCATTTTGAAAACCTCCTCTTTCGTTCGATAAGAAATGAACTCTACATTATAGTTATAAAGCTGATCAATAAAAGGGTGCAAGTGCTTTCAAATAAAGTACACTTAATCGTTTTTTTCACAGTAGGCTGCTCACTGGCGGAAGGGATACATCGATAAGGAGGCGGTTTGTCCCCTACAAGCGATAATTAAAGTGGAGTTGTCACAGTAAAAAAGCAGAGTCTTCCAAAGGCTCTGCTTTTTCTGTATGAATTTTATCTGTTCACGATATATATTTGAGAAGGGCGGGGGATATTAATTACTTTTGTTTGATTTCGATATAGACTTCATTGACAATTTCTTTTTGAGTGTAGCTGTCTAGTGAAAGCTCGTTGGCAATGAAAGAGTGAACCTCGCGCTGCTCGATAGCATACATCACTTCAATTTCCTTTGAAAATAAACGAATTTCCTGATCAAGTAGGCTGGCTAACGGAGGCACGGGTCTGCTTTGAACCTGATCAACTTCCATCCCCAGCGCTTGTGCCTCTCCGCAAACACCCGTTTCGATATCACAAATTATATTATTTCTGCTCATTTCTGTGATCCTTGCCTCATTAGATATCTTTGTACTGCTGAGCCCATCTTTGAACCGGCTCAAGCGCTGCTGCTAGAGCTTTTCCCTTTTCCGTTAGCTCATAGATGACGATAACCGGCATTGCTGCCGTAACCTTCTTCTCGATTAAGCCAGAATCGATCAGCTCTGTAAGCTTCAAGGATAAGGCTCTCGGTGTAATGTTTGTGAGACTGCCTTTCATTTCTGAGAAATGAGACGCATCTCCCGGACATAGCGAAAGATAGTGCAGTATTAATCCGTTCCACTTCTTGCCTAATATTGAGAATGAAAATTCTAAATAAGGACAAATGTCCATAAGCAGCACCAACCTTTATATAAATAATATATAAGATGTAAAAAATATATCAAGCGGTTTGGCGATTTTGCTTATATAACAAGATTTTTTTAGTCGATTCAAGAGAATTGCAAGTATTTTTTAATGAGTTCAAGCTGCACGGGATCTATAGTAAGGGTTAGTTGCTGAGCATTGACTAAGCAAGCAGCAGATAGAGGAGTGACTAACCATTGAAAGTGAATGTAGAGAGTAAGTATGCAGTGAAGGAAGCAATGAGCTTGCGGATTCGATTAAAAAACAAACTATTGTCTGAAGGCAAGCTTCTCAGAAGAGATTTGTTTCTATATCTATTAGTATTTCCCGGGCTATTGTATTTCCTTGTATTTAAGTACATACCCATGTGGGGCGTACTCATTGCCTTTCAGAACTATTCGCCTTACTTAGGCTTTTTGCACAGTGAGTGGGTCGGGCTTGAGCATTTCCAACGATTGTTTTCGAATGCTGAATTTTACAGAATATTCAGAAACACGATGGCTATTAATCTGCTGAGCCTTATATTCTTCTTTCCACTACCGATTATTCTCTCTTTAATGATGAATGAATTGAGGCTGCAATGGTTTAAGAAAACGATTCAATCCATCGTGTATTTGCCACATTTTCTATCGTGGGTTGTTATTGTGGGAATGAGCTTTTTGATGCTTTCCCAATCGGAGGGGGTCATTAACCAGCTGCTCGTCGCGTTCGGATTTGAAAAAATCGATTTTCTTACGAATCCTGATTATTTTTGGCTGCTGTTAACTCTTCAATCGATCTGGAAAGAGGTCGGTTGGGGGACGGTGCTCTTCCTTGCTGCAATTGCGAGTGTCGATACGCAGCAGTATGAAGCGGCAAAGCTGGACGGAGCAGGCAGACTGCGCCAGATGTGGCATGTAACGCTGCCGGCTATTCGAAATGTCATTATCATTCTTCTTATTTTGAGAATCGGGCACATCATGGATGTTGGCTTCGAGCAGGTGTACTTAATGATGAATGGAGCCGTATCAGAGGTGGCTGAGGTTTTCGATACGTATGTTTACCGTGTCGGCATATTGCAGGCGCAGTTTAGCTATAGTACGGCTGTTGGTTTGTTCAAGTCGGTGATCGGCGTAGCTTTAGTCGTTTTTGCGAACTGGCTTGCGAAAAAATTTGGAGAGGACGGTGTTTATTGATGCGTGAGAGCTCTGTGTCGACAATAAAAGAAAGTCGATTGGATCGACTATTTGGCGCATTAAACGTTACGGTTTTGCTGTTCGTTGGGGCGATATGTCTATTTCCTTTCTATTATGTATTCGTGATTTCATTTACGACGCCGGAGGAATACCGCCAGGGAGGACTGCTGCTGTTTCCTGAAACGTGGACACTCGTTTCCTATAAGTATCTGCTATCGACTTCAACCTTTCTAAGAGCATCTGGAGTAAGTGCCTTTCTAGCGATTGTTGGAACCTTGTGCAGCTTGCTTATTACGTCATCCCTGTCCTATGGACTCTCTCGCAAACGGATGAGAGGCAGAAAGCAGCTGATGTTTTTAATTTTATTAACAACATTATTTAATCCAGGCATTATTCCAGGCTATTTGGTCGTCAAAGAGCTGGGGATGATTGATAGTTTGTGGTCGCTTATTATTCCGGTCATGACGAGCGGTTGGTATGTTCTTCTGATGAAAGGGTTCTTCGATTCCATTCCTGTTGGGTTGGAGGAGGCGGCTCGAATCGATGGCTGTAATGATATGAGCGTATGGTTTCGCATTATTTTACCTCTTTCATTGCCATCGCTTGCAGCATTTGGCCTGTTCTATGCCGTCTCCTATTGGAACACGTTTTTTAACGCGGTGCTGTTTATTAATGATACAGCGAAGTGGCCGCTCCAAATTTTGCTGCAAAATATGCTGATTGATTCTTCTACGTCCATGGGCGGGGCAGCAGCAAGCGATACAAGTATGGGAAGCATTCCGTCAGAAACCAAAAAAATGGCGGCTGTCATCATTTCCACCATACCTATTCTTCTGGTATATCCATTCCTGCAAAAACATTTTGCAAAAGGGGCTATGGTTGGCTCTGTAAAGGAATGAGAGATATAATAAAAAGAATCATCAGGGAGGCAAAAAGCATGACTAGAAAGAAAGCTAGGTTGGGTTGGTTTACAGCTATTTTGGCAATAACGGTTCTGATTGTAGGCTGCGGAGGCAATAACGATGCAGTGAACAAAGGTGCCGCAGGTGCAGAATCGGAACAAGGTCCAACGGACATCAGTGTGTTGACGATTTATTATCAGAAGGAGCCGCCAGCACCAGACAACCGGATATTGAAGGAAGTAGAGAAACGGACCAATACGAAGCTGGATGTTACTTGGGTAACACCTAACAACTTTAATGAGAAAGTCAACGTGACACTTGCTTCTGGGCAGCTTCCAGATTTGATGCTTGTAACGGATACAGGAAATGCTGCATTCCAAAACATGGCTAAGCAAGGCGCGTTTTGGGACCTTGGTGAGATGATTAAGGACTATCCTAATTTAATGAAATTTCCTGATATTACTTTTACAAATAACTTAGTTGAGGGTAAACTTTACGGGGTGCCGCGCGTAAGACCAACAGAGGGGAACGCCCAGCCGCTTATTCGTACGGATTGGCTCGAGAAGCTGAACCTTGCTGTGCCGACAACGATGGACGAGCTGTATGCGGTTATGAAAGCATTCAAAGAAAATGCGCCTGATGGACAAAAGGGTACCGTGGGCTTGTCAGGTTACGTGAATCAATCGGATATGGGCCAATTCACCTTTGTTCAAGAAGCATTCACTGGGACAGGCGGTAAATATAAAGTTGTTGACGGGAAGCTTGTGGATACTACATTTGATCCGTCGATGAGGAAATCACTGGAATGGCTGAACAATGCTTACGAAGAGGGCTTGATTCCTCAGGATTTTGCACTTCTTAAGCATGATCAAGCGAAGGATATGGTGTATGCGGGCAAGGCAGGTATTTTTCCAGATAAGCCGAACCAAATTCCAACGATGGTAAAAGAGCTTCAAGCTGCGGGCAAGGCGGATGCTGATCTGGAATGGACGCCTTATTTGGAAAGTGAAAACGGGAAATACGCATCTAAGGGGACAGGTCACTTCGGAATGTTCGTCATCATGAAGAGCGTGAAAGAGGAGAAGGTAAGAAAGCTGCTCGAATTTCTAGATTATGGCGCGTCAGATGAAGGGCATGAGCTTGCTGCCTATGGTATTGAGGGTGAGGATTTTACAAAGGACGGCGACAATTATGTACTAACGGAGTCGGCTTCTAATGATCTAAGCTTTCAATTTATGCAAAATATATTTATGAAGTATGACAAATACGGGAATTTGGGCACAGGCATCGCTGCTGAAAAGCTTAAGCATGAAAGAGGGCTAATTGATCAAGCAGCGGAAGTGAGTGTATCCAATCCTGCTTCTGGACTTATTACGGAGACGGGCTCCAAGCTTGGCAGCGATTATGATAAAAGAATTCAGGATTTGAAGACAAAAATCATTATGAGCAAGGCTGCACTTGAGGACTGGGACAAGCTGGTTGCAGAGCTTCAGACAGATCCAAACTACCAAAAAATAATTACTGAAATCAATGAGGCATATCAAGCGAGAAACAGCGCGCAATAATCAAGGACACCCTCATCAACTCTTAGGAGAAGGTGAGGGTATATTGGCTTCTGGATTGTTTCTCCACTAATTCGCAACTGTTCGGGGGTATTTGGTTGAGACAGAAATGGTCTATTTGGCCTAAAACAGGAATGCTGCGAGGAGAATACTTCCGAAGGAGCCTGGTGCTCGTACTTATCATTACAAGTATTCCATCCTTTATTATAGCAGTTAGCAATTATATGATTGGCGTTAATCAAATTGAGAAGCAGGTGTTCAAGACGCATGCGCTTCGCATCGAGCAATTCTCTGATATGATGAACAGCCAGTTCGATCAAATCTCCTTGCTGATGAGCAGATGGTCTAATAATCCAATGTTCGGCACTTATTTGGAAAACTATGATTTTCTAAGCCATGTCAGCGAGATACAGGAGCTTATGCAAACGATGACCGTTGTTGGCGGGTCTAGCTTATTAGTGAGTGACGCTTATTTATTTTTAAGCGAACAGCAGGCGCTTTTATCAGCTGACGGCATTGAATACTTGAATGAATCCAGTATGAAGGCATATCAAGCCAGCTTGGACAGCAAATCAGGTTTATTTCTGTATTATAAGCTGCCGATCAATAACAAGGGAAACCGTTCACCGGTATCGATTGTATTTAAGCTGCCTTGGCATTCTCAAAATCCGTTCGGCGCTTTTGTACTTACGATCAGTCCGGCTGAAATGAATAGAAATATCGCTTATTTGCAGGCTGGGGAGAAGGGGACCTCTTTCCTGCTTCAAAGCTCAGGAGAATTTGTGCTGGAGCCGGCGGCTATTGAAGCGGAGTTGTCGGCTGCATTAAGACAGTATCTGCTTGCCAATAGCCAAACAGAAAAAACCTTTCCGTTTCAGTGGAAGGGTGATGCGTATATCGTATCGCTCGGCAATGTGTCGCTTGCAGGCTGGACCTATGTAACAGCAACGCCGCTATCCGAGCTGACTAGGCCGGTGGCCGTATCCTCTCGGTGGATTTTAGCATGCAGTCTGGGAGGCTTATTGATCGCTTTATTACTGTCATGGTACGCATCACTACGCCTATATAAACCAATTGGCCGTTTACTCGCGCTGCTTGGAGCAGATCGAAGCAATACTCAAGCTGCTGTCAAGCATGAGATGGCGTTCATAGAGCAGAAGTGGATGACGGTCACAAATGAAACGAGAACCTTAAAGGAGAGGCTGCAGCAAGCTGTTCCATCCTTGCGTGAGGGCTTTCTGCTCCAGCTTGTTCAAGGACATTTGTATGCTAGCAATGAAGCGAGTCTGCGCCTAAGAATGGAAAGCCTGGGCTGGCAAACGGACAATAGGCAGTTCTCGCTGTTGATCATTCAGCTGTCTGGTCTTGCTGAGAATAGATCGAATTTCAAAGAGGATGATCGTCAGTTGATTTCCTTTGCAGCCGGAAATATCTCAGAGGAGCTGGCAGTAAACCACAATATCGAAGCGCATTTAATTAACTTTCAAGATATGTCTGTTGGTTTATTGTGTACGGCAAGCATAGATAGCAGCGCCAAGGACAGGCGAGAATTACTTTATGATTTGTCGCAGGAGCTCATATCCACTTTATCCAGCGTGCTCCGGCTGCATGTGACTGTTATTATTTGCAGGTGGACAGAGAAAATTGGCCATATTCCAGAATTATTGGAGCAAACGCGTCATGCAATAAGCTATCGTGAGCTTCAGGAAACTCATCAAATCATTGATATGGAAGACAAAAATCCGATGCAAACGGATAGTATCCAATATCCATTTGTTCAGGAGAAGGAACTGCTGCATGTGATGCGGCTCGGTCTAACAGAGGAAACGGAGCTTCGTTTCACGGAATACATGGTCGAGCTTGAACGGATCAGCATGCGAGAGATGGCTGTTCGTCAAGCGCTGCTTCAACTGCTTGGCAGTGTACGTCATATGCTGATTGAGCTTGGTTTTGTGCAGCATCCTTTATTTAAGGAAGGCAATGTTTACGGTGATTTGTTAGGGCTTCCCGATGTTTCGGCCATGCGCTCTTGGTTTAGAGACAAAATTATTGGACCTTATCTTGATGAGTTCAATAAAGCTCAGAACATCGGTGCACGGCGAATTGTAGAGGAAGCTTCCCTGCTGCTGAACAAGGAATATATGCGAGATATCGCGTTGGAGGAATGTGCAGAGCGATGCCGAACAAGTCCTTATATGCTGAGCAGATCGTTCAAACAGGTGACCGGAATTAATTATGTGGATTATATTATGAGGCTAAGGATCGACAAGGCAAAGGAGCTTATTTCCTCCACACCCATGAAGATTAGTGAAATCGCAGAGGCGGTTGGCTACCAGCATTCGTATTTTAATAAAATTTTTAAAGGTGAGACAGGAATGACACCAACAGAATACAGAAAAAAATTCAGTAACTATGAATAGGAGGAAAGCAAATGACTCGATTGTTTCAGACGAATGAGCTTCGGAAGGTGCAGCTGCTGGATGGCAGTTGGGATTTTACAGCTATAGAAGGAAATGAGCCTAATCTTGAGCAGCTTACTTATTCCTATAAGCTGACAGTTCCAGGCTGCTGGGAAATGCATCCTGATTTTCTGACGTATAGAGGGAGCGGGGCTTATAGGAAGCGAGTAACGGTAAAGGAAAAAACAGCGCTTCGTTTTGTATTCAAAGGCGTGAGTCATACGGCCAAAGTCTATTTTGACGGAAAGCTCGTTGCTGAGCATTATAATGCGTATACGGCCTTTCATGCTATCGTGAATGAGGCTGAGCCTGGGGAGCATGAGCTTGTTGTGCTTGTAGACAATAGCTTTGGCGAATTCTCGGCACTGCATATTCCAAATGATTATTATACATACGGAGGAATTAATCGGTCTGTCTACATGGAGGAAGTCAAAGCTCTCTTCGTGGAACGAATTGCGTTTACGCCTGTTTGGGAGAATGGCGGATGGAAAGCTTCGGTTAATGCTTATATTCATCAATTGAGTCAAGATGTGCTGAGCTATCGTTTGATCTTTGAGCTGGATGGAAACGTTTTGGAATTAGGTGCAGGCAAAGCTGCGGGGAGTGGGGTATCTGTGCTGAGCGGCGTAATTGATTTTGCTGAGGCTCAGGCATGGTCGCCGGAGAATCCTGTTCTGTACCAGCTAAAAGCACGTCTGCTCGTAGACAATGTGGAGGTCGATGATTTAATCGAACGAGTGGGCTTTCGCGTTTTAACGACTAATGATGGAAAAATACAGCTGAACGGTCAGGACATTGTATTTAAAGGTGTAAACCGTCATGAGGATCATCCGATGGTAGGCTCCGCGATTCCGCTGCAATTAATGGCGCTGGATATAGACTTAATAAGTGATATGGGCTGTAACGCTGTTCGGACAAGCCATTATCCAAATGATGAGCTCTTCCTTGACCTATGTGATGAGAGAGGTATTCTTGTATGGGAGGAGAACCATGCGCGAGGACTTAGCCTGGATCAAATGCGCAATCCGAATTTCCGCTGGCAGTGCGAGCAGGTGAATCGTGAAATGGTTGAGCAGCATTTTAATCATCCCTCCATTGTGATATGGGCGATTTTGAACGAATGCGCTAGCGATACAACAGAGGGCAGAGAGATGTACAAGGAACAGCTTGAGCAAATCAGAGCACTTGATGCGAGTCGACCGTTGACGTTTGCTTCACACCACAGAGAGAGGGAGCTTTGCTTCGATCTAGCGGATATTGTCTCGTTTAATTTGTATCCAGGCTGGTATGGTGATGAGGATCCAGGGCAGCTCAGTGATTTGGCAAGAGGGTGGGCAGATACAAGCGGAGGTCTAGGAAAACCGATGATTATGAGCGAGTTTGGCGGTGACGGTTATTATGGACATCGGGATGCGAGCAGAGTGCGGGGAACAGAGGAGCGGCAAGCTGATATTATTGAAGCCAATCTGTCGGCTTATACGTCAAGGCCATTCATCTCTGGCATGTTTATATGGCAATATTGTGATTGCAGAGTGACGGAAGGAACGGATTGGCTTATTACGAGAGCAGGTACGCAGAACAGTAAAGGGATCGTTGATCGGTATCGGAGACCAAAGCTGGCGTATGCAACAGTACAGCGTTATTTTAAAGACTAGTCTCGCAGTAAAAGTCGTGTCCATCCGGATGCGGCTTTTATTTTGTGACTAGTTATATAAAAGCCGTTTTTGGGAAAAACTGCTCCTAAATTAGAGCGGAGATTACATTTCATAGAAAATAATGGGTTGAAAATACGTTAAATCGCAGTAACGGTGCAGATCAAATGTATGTATGGTATTATATGAATAACGAAAAACAAGCCTGAAGTAAAGCTGCCAAAATGAAGGAGTTTTTATTTTGAATGATGCGATGATCATGTTGAAGAAAACGAGCCGTACCTTTTATATTCCTATTAGTCGCTTGAAAGATGGATTAAAAGATGCGGTAGCGGCTGCCTATTTGTGTATGCGAGCAATTGATGAAATTGAAGATCATGAAACGTTATCCGATGATTTGAAAGCGAAGCTATTGCTTGGTATTCATGATGCGTTTGAATCTTCAAATGTCGTCGATAATTCTCGGAAGCTGCTTGCACCTTATCAGGATGTACTGCCGGAAGTTACGATGAAGATTGATGAATGGGCTCTTCTTTGTCCGCCTACTGCTGCTGGAGTCGTATATCGCAATACGGCTAAGATGTCTAAGCAAATGGCAGAGTGGGTTCATGAAAGCTGGAATATTCGCACGGAAGATGATTTGGATCGATATACTTATAGTGTTGCAGGCATGGTCGGAGAAATGCTCTCTGAGCTATGGCTCTGGTTTGATGGAACAAAAACCGATTCATCGAAAGCGATTGCTTTCGGCAGAGGGCTGCAGGCAGTCAATATTTTGCGTAATCAGAAAGAGGATATGGAACGAGGCGTGAACTTTTTCCCAGACGGCTGGGGCCCGAAGGAAATGATTAAATATACGCGCCGCAATCTAAAGATCGCTGATGAGTATCTTATGGAACTAAAGGGCGGTCCAGCATTAGAATTTTGCAAAATACCATTGACGCTGGCGCATGCTACCGTTAATTTAATCGCTGCAGGCGGCAATAAGCTTACAAGAGATGCGGTTATGAAGCTTGTGGGCAGCATTAATTAAATAGCAGTTGAACAACAAATAAAACGCAAAGCCTATGATTCTCTTGGCTTTGCGTTTTATTTGTTTGCGGGCATGAGCGGTTGATATTTTCACCTGAGCCGTTAGGCTTGTACCACATTTGATCCGCTCATGGAAGACGGGAGCAGCGAGTAGACATTTTGAAGAATCAGCAGCTTTGGGCTTAGCTTAAACTTTGAACCTGCAAACGTGCAGCGATCATAGTTGAAGCTTAGCGATTGGATATGAATAGTACAGTTCGTGAAGGAGCATCCGATATAGTGCGACCCGTCAAAATAAACTTCTTCATCTTTATATTGTTTGTTCAATATATATTCCATTGTATAGTTCCTCCTTCTATTAAAAGCAAATCTATTAAATCATATGCCTCAAACTTATTTTTAATGTCTATAACCTCTTCTCTAGCATTTGAAACATTTCTGCTACATGCTCTGCTGTATTGCTGTCATATGCCGGAAGGCGAGTGCAAGCTTTAATTGCAGAAGATGATCGGTGTTTTTGAAATCCAATCGAAGCAGCTCGCTAATCTTCTCCATGCGATACAGCACCGTATTGCGATGAATGAACAAATCCTTTGCAGTTTCATTAATATGGCCATGATGAGCGAAATAAGCTTCTAGCGTTCTTAGCATCTCAGCAGCATATTCCTCCTCCTTCTGTAGAAGAGGGCGCAGGATGTGGTCCCCGAACCTTGTTCTAATTTCTGATGGAATATGACGAAGCAAATAGACGAATTCCAAGTCGGGAAAAAAGATAGTCGGCAATCCAAAATCGAGCTGCTCACTGATTCGCTGCGCCTCCAAGCATTCGCGATAGCCCTCCAGCAGCTCATCTGCTCCATGCTTGATTTTACTAATGAAGCAGCTGGCTTTGCCTGTGACTGTAACGACGGAAGCAGTTATATCGCCATAGGCTTGTGCAGCTTGCCGAGCGAGTATGCGGTTTTTGGCTATTTCTTCTGATAAAGGGAACAGGGAGAGCAGAGTGTCTGCAACAAAAAAATGATGTGATTTTATATCAGTAGTATTCGGATGCTCACTCAGGCGGCTGTGTAGGTCGCGAAGCGTTTTGAAGCGCCGATCGAGATCTCCGCTATGAATCGTTAAATCAGATACAATACAAATATAGGCTCCGTCGAAAATAGGACTGCCTATGCCGCTCGCGACCTCGCGGAGCGGTTGCTGCAATGCTTTTCCCTCTAATATGAACTCTATTGTCTTGCCAAGCCGATTTTCTGCTGCCGCATATTCCTGATCTTCTATTTGCTCAAGATGATAGGAGAGAATGACTGCAGCCTGATGGAAGATGCCTTCCTTCTCAGTAGCCTCAGCCAAATTAGCGGAGCTGACGATAAGATATCCGTAGGATCTTCCATTTTTCAGCAGCGGAATGCACGATAGAATAGATCCGCCCACATTCAGCAGCACTTCCTCATCCTCCCAGGGCCATCCCTTAAGCAGCTGCTCCTCTGTACAAACCGTCGTGTTGTGAAGCAAATGCCCAGATCTGCCGACGACAGCAAGCGAATGATCTAAAATCGATGCGATGGTTTGAAAATAAGGTGTGTATTCATCGGCGCGCATAGCAAAATCAACGAGTTTTTTTTGTGTTTCGAGTAAATCATTCAATCGCTGAGTGCCTCGTCTAAATTCATTTTGAAACAATGCAGTAATTTGCTCAGAGAAGGTGAAAGCAAAGGGCAGCTCGATGAGCGGCAGATGTAGTCGGTCTGCCTCTTGAAGCACAACGTCAGGAATTTCTCTCCAGTAGCGTCCAAGCTTAATGCCAAGCCCTGCTGATTTTTTTTGATTCAGCTTTTGCAGCAATTGAATGAATTCTTCCTCTGAATCTTTAATCGCATAGGCGGTCGTCAGAAGGAGCTCGCCTTCCTTCATCCAGTTAATAATATCCGGAGCATCCATTAAATTGATCGCTGTGATCATCCGTGATATACCCAGTTTGCCGGCTACCAGCTTGCCCTCCGATAATGGATATATACTCAGTGCTTCTTTTACGGACAATTCCATCCTCAACAGCTCCTATTTCTTGATGAATTTAAGCAATCCTTTGTATTTAGCTCTAATGGCTAAACGGAACAAATTAGATGAACTATGGATGAATCTTAATGAAATTGCATTATCATGTTATATAATATAACACACAATCCGATATTTTTGTATTTAAAACCAAAACAAACCCATTTACATTGGTTTCACAACTGATTTTGTGTTAGGTTTATTTACATTGTTCAAATATGCGTTTATGATAGGAAACAACTTCACATCACGCTACCGTGATTGAATTCAAGAAGAAGGGAAGCGATCGAAATGCTATTAACCCAAAACGGCGCCACACCATTGTCTACAGAGCGGAATACAGGGTCAATGCTATCGTTAAAGGATGTTGGCAAAATATATCCTAACGGTACGGTTGCTGTACAGCATGCGGATTTGCAGGTGCAGGAAGGCGAGTTTTTATGCTTTGTTGGACCATCTGGCTGCGGTAAATCGACGATCTTTAACATGATTGCTGGGCTTACATCACCTACCTCAGGAGAAATGTCCGTACTCGGCACATCGCCGAAGGACGCCCGGAAGCAAAATGATATTGCCTTTGTATTCCAAGAACATACGCTGCTTCCATGGTCGAAGCTGATTGATAATGTAACACTTCCCTTGACGCTTCGAGGGGTGCCGAAGAAAGAACGAATAGCAGAAGGTGAGCGTGTGCTGGAGCTAGTGGGATTAAAGGATTATATGAAGGTGCTGCCTAGAGAGCTATCAGGTGGAATGAAAATGAGGGTATCCATTGCAAGAGCGCTCATTTCAAGACCAAAGCTGCTGCTAATGGACGAGCCATTTGGAGCACTGGATGAAATTACACGTCAAACCTTGCAGGATGAGCTGTTAAATATATGGCAGCAGGATCAGAGGATGTCGGTGTTGTTTATTACGCACAACGTTTTCGAAGCCGTATTTCTCTCCACTCGTGTTGTAGTCATGACCTCTCGGCCTGGGAAAATATCAAATATTATGGATATTCCAGCTGGGTTTCCGAGAGAGGAAGAATTTAGAACTCAGCCTGAATTCGGAGAGTATGTAAGAACAATTTCCAGCATTCTTAAACATTAATATCAGAAAGGGAGAGGGGATGGATGAAATGATGAACAAAGTAGCAGTCAACGGCACTTCAGGCACATCAGTATCGGCGAATGCAGCTTTAATGAAGAAGGAAGGTGTTAATGTATCAGAGCAAGCAAGTAGGCTTTTGAACAAAATTATGCCGCCGCTTGTCGTATTCATTCTTTTTGTTGGAGGCTGGGAGCTAATCGTCAGGCTGATCGGTACACCGGCCTATATTTTGCCTAAACCATCGGATATCGCCCAATCGGCAGTGAACAATTGGTCTAATCTTGTATCCTCAGTATCGACGACCATTGTAGAGGCTCTGATCGGTTTTGCACTCAGCGTAGTGCTCGGCATCGGAACAGCCATTATTCTGGCATTGTCTAAAACGGTCGAGAAAAGTGTGTACCCATACGCCATCATTCTACAGACGATTCCAGTTGTTGCCGTCGCACCGATCATCGTCATCTGGTTCGGAGCTGGAATCAATGCCATCGTTATTATATCGTTCTTGATCAGCTTTTTCCCTATTCTTTCAAATACTTTAATAGGTCTCAATTCGACAGATCAAAATACGAAAAACCTCTTTTATCTTTACAATGCAGGAAAGCTGCAAACGATTTGGAAGCTGCGCTTTCCAGCAGCCCTTCCTTATATTATGGCTGGCTTGAAAATTTCCTGCTCCAGCGCTGTTGTAGGAGCCATCGTAGGGGAATATATAGCTGGAATCGGAGGCGGGAAAGGCGGGTTAGGCTACGGCATTACCGTTGCGGCGAATCGTCTGCAGACCCCTTATCTATTCGCTTGTGGACTTGCGGCATCACTGCTTGGCATTGTGTTTTTCTTGATCATAAATTATTTTTCTAACAAGCTGCTGCAATCGTGGCATGAATCGGCCATGAAATAAGCTAACGATCTATACAAGTTGAACTAAACATTTACGTTGTGGTCGCTGCGCGAGAAGATCATTCTTACGATCGCTGTTGCAGCCAGATTCTTTGATTTCCTAAGACATTTAAGGGTAAGAATCCGGCTGCAAAGGCGAACACTTCGTTTCTCCAGAACGATTTTCTCGCTTCGCTTACACTTCATTTTTAAGTTCAACTTATTAAATCAATTAATTACAAAAAAACGATGAATTATGGGGGAGATTTTAATGATGAAGAATACGAAAACTTGGTTTGCCGCAGGTTTGGTTGCCATGACGATGACTGTTGCAGCTTGTGGGAATAACGCTAGTGAGCCAGCTTCTGGTAGCGACGCGGCTGATGCTGGAAATACGAGCGTCAAGCTTTTAGAAGGCTGGTTCTCCAAAGGTGAGGATGGCGGTTATTTTGCAGCACTTCAACAAGACTACTACAAGGAAAGCGGCATTGACATGACGATTCAGCCGGGCGGACCGGAAGTTTCGGCGATGCAATTGGTCGCTTCAGGCAAAGCAGACTTTGGTATATCCTATGCGGATGAAATTTTGAAGGCGAGAGAGCAAGGGATTCCGGTAGTGGGCATTTTGGCTGGCTTTCAGTATACGCCGCAAGTGCTGATCTATCATAAGGGTGAGGAAATTAACGGATTCGAGGATTTGGATGATAAAACAGTTTACATGGGCACAGCAGTTCCATATTGGGAATATATTAAAAACAAATACGAGCTGTCGACTGTGCAAGAAATGAAATACACAGGTCAATTGGTTAACTTCATTAATGATAAGAATGCATTGAATCAAGGATATATAACGAATGAGCCGTATGTCCTTGCACAGCAAGGCGTGGATGTTGATGTTCTTAAAATTGCGGATTCGGGTTATGCCAACTATGCTGACGTTCTATTCACGACGGAGGACTATATTAAGAAGCATCCTGAAGTCGTCAAGGCAGTTGTACAAGCAAGCCAAAAGGGCTGGAGCTATTACTTGGATAACTATAAAACGGTTAATCCGCTTATTCAAACGTACAATCCAGATGTGACACTAGAAGCATTGGATTATGAGGCTGAGCATCAGAAGGAATTTATTTCGACAGATGAAACGACAACGAACGGAATTGGTTTTATGACTAACGAGCGGTGGACGGAATTGCTCGAGCAAATGCTGGATGCCAAAGGTTTGTCGAAGGAGCAGGATGTGTCCAAAGCATTTACAACCGAATTTTTGGCTAAACCCTAATTTCATAGAGAAGAGGAGAGCCTATGAATCGTATTGGAAACAAGAAGAACCATTGGAGAGTATCTGAGACCAGAGCTGATCTGCGGCGTTTACAGCAGCCTGTTCATTCCATCGCAATGCAGGCTAAGCCGCAGGAAGTCATGATTGATCTTGAACGAACAGCGATTATTGTTATCGATATGCAAAATGATTTTTGCTCGCCAGGCGGCTGGCTCGACTCTATTGGAGTCGAGACCTCCGGGCTGCTAAAGCCGGTAACACGCTTGAATAAGCTGCTGCCTGAGCTGCGCAAAGCGGAAGTGCCGGTGCTATGGCTGAACTGGGGAAATCGTGAGGACCAGATGAATTTGCCGCCCTCCGTGCTCCATGTATACAACATCGACGGCAAGAGTAACGGCATTGGAATGCCGCTTCCGGGCAATGGCTCCAAGGTGCTTGAGAAAGGAAGCTGGGGTTCAGCGTTGATCAATGGGCTAGAGGCTGCGGCAGGCGATATTCATATCGATAAATACCGCATGAGCGGATTTTGGGACACGCCGCTGGATAGTATTTTACGCAACTTGAACATTCAAACGCTGCTTTTTGCCGGGGTGAATCTGGATCAATGTGTGATGCACACGCTGCAGGACGCCATCAGTCATGGCTACGATGGCATTCTGCTCCAGGATTGCTGTGCCACAAGCTCCCCGAAGTATTGTGTGGAAGCAACGATATACAATATTCAGCAATGCTATGGCTTCGTTGCAGATTCGGAGCAGCTTACTGAGCAGCTATTAACGAAGACAACCGAACGTAGCACAGCTAACGTATAAAATGAGAACAAAAGGTGGGAGTCTAATGTTTCAACGGTATGAAGGAACAGCATGGGAAAAGAGATTTTTACCGAGATTGACGAGCAAGCAGATCCATGAGCTGCCAAAGGAGCACGCACTAGTCATTTTACCGATTGGAGCTGTTGAACAGCATGGCCCGCATCTCCCTGTGTTTACGGATACGCTGATCGGTGAAGCGACACTTACACAGACGCTTGAACAAGTGAAGTCTGACAAAGAAATATGGGTACTGCCGCCAATTCCATACGGAAAAAGCAATGAGCATATCGGCCTTCCAGGTACGATGTCTCTCTCGGCCAATACACTTCACGGCATCATTATGGATTTGGCCAAAAGCGTGCAAGCAAGCGGCTTCCGCCGATTGCTGCTGTTCAACACCCATGGAGGGAATGTGGATCTGCTCAATACTGTAGCCCGCGAAATACGAATCGATACAGGTCTTATGGTTTTCTACTTAATGCCAGGCAGCTTAAATGATGTTACTGATATTATTTCTCCTGCAGAGATGGAATACGGCATTCATGGAGGAGATTATGAAACATCCATTGTTTTATCCGTAAAACCGGATTGGGTACAGATGGAGCTTGCACCAGATGAAGTGCCGGATATGTCACGTTATCAATTTCTAACGCTTGAAGGGAAAATTCGCTTCGCTTGGAAAATGGCTGATATTTCAGCAAGCGGAGTAGCGGGTAATGCTAGCGTGGCTAACGTGGGCAAAGGCGAGATTATTCAGAGCAGAGTGGCAAATGTGCTAAGCGAGGCGCTGGAAGAGCTGTGTGACTTTGAAATTACAGATGTGAGAAAAAAAGGCAGAGAGGCTGATGTAGGATGATTCCAGGCTTGGTAGCAGGAAATTTCGAGGATTGTCCCGTATATAAAATTGCTGAGAAAGACACGAATAAATTTGTTCTGCTCTGTGATCGGGAGCAGGTTCCGTTCACGTCGTTTGTAGAAATATTTGAACCCGGCGGTCGCACGCCTTCGAATGAGCATCGTGAGGCTTATGAATACTTTTATGTGCTGAGGGGTGAGGGGGTTGCGAAGGTAGGAGATTTCACGACTGAAATCAAGCAAGGCTCGTTTATTATCGTTCCTCCAGGCAATCATCACGATATTATTAATACTGGAGCCGAGCGGCTCTACTGCCTGACGACGATGATTCCGGATGAGAATTTCTCGGACTTGATTAAATCAGGACCAAGAGCGAGCTTGGATGAGGAAGACCTGAAAGTGCTGAAAGCTCTCCTGCCTTTGCGGTAATCGATTGATGCGTAGGTAACAAAGCGTTGTCCTGTTGGTTATCCAGCCGCAGAGACGACGCTTTTTTTTCGTTACTTATAGAATAAATTGATTAGTGAAAATATCTGGCCCGTGCTAGAATTTGTAGTTACTTAGATGCGTGTTTACTTGCGAATTACCATTACTTGAGTATAAGGAGAGAATGAAATGAGCACACCATTATTAGTTATTATAGGTGCAGGGCCGGGGGTAAGCGCGGGTGTTGCAAGGCGGTTTGGGAAGGAAGGCTTTCGCATCGTATTGGCAGCAAGACGAGCTGAAGCCCTGGAGATATACACGAAGGAGCTTACGGAACTTGGTATTGAGGCTTATCCTATAACAGCCGATGCCGCAGACCCAGCTTCATTAATTGCAGCTTTTGAAACGATTAAGCAGAAGTATGGAGCGCCCGATGTTCTCGTTTATAATGCAGCGGTCATTTCAATGGTTAAGCCAACGGATTTGACGGAGTCGCAGCTGCTGGATGAGTTTAAAGTTAATGTTGTCGGCGCGTTAACGAGTGCGAAGCAAGTTATACCGGATATGCTTACACGTAAGCAGGGTACGCTGTTATTTACGGGTGGTGGACTGGCACTTGCTCCTTCAGCAGCCGTATCGTCCTTATCCATCGGAAAAGCAGGCATTCGCTCGCTTGCATTTACATTAGCGGAGGAGCTTAGGCCGCATGGTATTTATGTCGGTACGGTCACGATCGCTGGCTATGTAGCGAAAGACAGCTATTATGATCCAGATGCGATTGCAGAGCAATACTGGTTACTGCATACGAACGGAAATGAGACAGAGTTTTTATATTCGCAAGTCTAATTTGTCATCGTAAGAAGCATTCTTGAGCTCATAAAGCTCGGAATGCTTCTTTTTTTTTTACAAAGTTATAGTTGCTTTAGTACTAAAGTTATTGTAATATCATAAAATAGGTTGGTAACCTAACTAAAATAAATGATAGTTCAGTCGCCAATTGGTAATAATAATTTAAAATGTTTGGGAGTGCAGAGCTTATGGAGAATTTAACACAAAAGAAGAAAGTTACTATTATGGTTGCTCTGATGGCAGCTATGTTCTTCGCAGCTATCAATCAGACAATCGTAAGCACGGCAATGCCGCGCATTATTGCTATGCTCGGAGGTATCGAATATTATACTTGGGTCATTACCATTTATATGCTTACCTCCACGATTGCTACTGTTCTCGTAGGAAAGCTGTCGGATATATATGGACGTAAGCCGTTTTTGCTATTTGGAATTATAATATTTAGTATCGGTGCCTTTCTTTGCGGGACATCGACCTCTATTTTTCAGCTTATTACTTACCGAGGCATTCAAGGTATTGGGGGCGGTATTCTAATGTCCGCTACCGTTACAGCTGTAGGCGATTTGTTCGCTCCGAGGGAAAGGGCTAAATGGACGGGTATTATGATGGCAATATTCGGTTTCTCAAGCGTAATTGGACCAACATTAGGCGGATTCATGGTCGATCATATTGCTTGGAAGTGGATTTTCTGGATTTTCCTTCCTTTAGGTGTTGTAGCATTCATTATGATCTCAATGATGTTTCCGAAAACCGCTCGTAAAACGACAGAATCGATTGATTATGCAGGCTCCTTGCTTCTTTCGCTGGGACTTATCGCATTATTGCTGGGCTTCTCGTGGGCAGGTACAAAATATGCTTGGGACTCTGGGCAAACCATCGGTTTGTTCGGAGCAGCGGTCGTGCTGCTTGTCGTATTCATTCTTGTTGAACGTACCGCAAAAAGTCCAGTTCTGCCTTTGTCGATGTTTAAGAACAGCATCGTTACGGTTTCAAATTCAATCGGCTTCCTAATGAATGCAGGTATGATGGGGGCAATGATGTATCTGCCGTTTTTCGTACAGGGTGTATTAGGTATCTCACCAACCGCTTCTGGATTTGTTAATATGCCGATGTCGATTGCAATGATCTTCTTAAGTGCATTATCTGGACGCTGGATTTCGAAATCAGGCAAATACAAACGGTATGCGCTTATAGGTATGCCATTTATGGTCATTGGCATGCTCATGATGGCCTTTATGACCAATGTTGGTGTCGCTGTTGCGGCAATGATCGTTTTTGGTATCGGACTTGGTATTTCAATGCCAGTTTTTACATTAACTGTACAAAATGCAGTTGCTCCTACAGAGCTTGGGGTTGCAACGGCAACAGCTACATTGTTCCGTAATCTTGGCGGTACGATTGGTATCGCAGTTATGGGTACAGTAATGAACTCTACCTTATCAAGCAAGCTGAAGGACGCCGTGCAATCAGGCAAGGGTCCAGATTTATCGACAGTTGATCCAGAAACAGCAACGCAATTGTCCAGCTTTCTAAATCCACAAATGCTGCTTGACCAACCGAAGCTGGAGCAGCTGCATGAGACGCTGCCGGCAGATGTTCAGCCGTTGTTTACGCACATTATTGAGCTCGTGCGCTCTGTATTGAGCGATTCTTTAACGGTAGTATTCCTGTTCGGGATGGCGCTCCTAGTCATTGCTTCTGTTCTCGTACTATTCTTGAAAGAAATTCCGCTTCGTACATCGAATGATATGAAAGCTAAGCAAGGCGAAGAGCCGGCAGACCTATTAAAAAAAGAGCCAGCTCTTAGTTAGTAAATAAGAACGGCTCATAGAAAAGGGATTCCGCCTGCTGCAGTTGCTGCGCTCAGTGGAATCCCCTTTCTTCATTGATAGTCATTTTTTTGAGCGGCATCGAGATAGATGAAAACCTCGTTTAACAGTTCTATCAGCTGATCACTTTGCTCCTTGCCCAAGTGGTCGATTAATCCCTTGAAGATCGTACGATGTCTCTCAAGAGCTTTTTGGGCGATGAGATCGCCTTTTTCGGTTAAAGACACTTCTGTTATTCTGCGGTCGTTCTGGTCGGTAGTTCGAATCATATACCCGGAAGCAATTAAACTATTGAGCATTTGAGTCACAGTAGGTGAAGTGACCTGCAGCATTTTGCTAATATCGGATACGTTTGTACCGGTAATTCCTTTGTCAATGTTTTGCTGAACACATACGAGCATTCTAACTTCACTGGGCTTTAGCCCGTCCCACATCGACTTTTTGCGCCAGTCTGCTTTGGCAAACTGCTGGAACACTGCTGCAAGAGCGGCAACATTTTCATACTTATCTACGCTCATTTGATTCACCTCGGTGAATTTATTTTATAATTAATTAGGTTACCAACGTAATTATAGTAATTTCTACGCAAAGAAGTCAATAAAGAAAGAGAAATGAGGTGCGGCATGAAAGAATATGACGAATGGCAGGAATTATTTCCTCTTCTCAAGAGTGTTTACAAAAAAATGAAAATAGAATGGCATAAAGGCACTGACTGCAGCTTTTCTATGAATCAAACGAGAATGATATTATACTTGAATAATCAAAGTCCGATGATGTCTACAGAGCTGGCTGAATTGCTCTTCATTACAGCTGGCGGTGTAACGCTTATGGCGGACAAGTTGATTGATAGAGGTTTAATAAGTAGAATTAGAGGTGAAGCTGATAGGCGCGTCGTTTATCTTGCCATTACAGATGAAGGCAAAAAATATATTGATGCTTTCATCAAAAATGACGCGGCGATTATTCGGTATATGAACGAGCGGATCTCTACAGAGGATCTAATGCAATTGAGAAGAATATTTACTTTGCTAAATGATTAGTTAGCAGCAGCATTTGGAAGGGGAACAAGAACTAATGGCTATGGATCAAATGCAGAAAATGAAGGAAATGAAGCAGCAAATTACACGATTTTTAATGATGTACAAATTTGCGATTCAAGAATTAGAGACAAAGATTGACATTTTGAAAGAGGAATTTCATTTATTGCATGATTACAATCCGATCGAGCATACAAGCTCACGTTTGAAGTCTCCTAAGAGCATCCTAGAGAAGCTGCATCGGAAACAAATTGAGCTTAGCATTTCCAGCATTCGCAACAATATTAAGGATATAGCGGGGATTAGAATAACCTGCGCCTTTATATCGGATATTTATCGCATTAAAGAAATGCTTTGCAATCAGAGTGACTTGAACGTAATTGAGATCAAGGATTACATCAAGCATCCCAAGCCTAATGGCTATCAAAGTCTTCATTTGCTCATTGAGGTGCCCGTATTTATATCGGATCGCCGTGAAAATGTATGCGTGGAAATTCAAATTCGAACGATTGCGATGGACTTTTGGGCCAGCCTTGAACACAAAATATTTTATAAATATCAGAAGACGATACCTCCTCAGTTGATTGCTGAGCTGAAGGAGGCGGCGGACTCCGCGTCTGCGCTGGATCAGAAGATGGAACGTCTTCATAATGAAATTGCTGCGATCAAAGTAGAAAATGAATATGATATTGCAGATGAAATGATCCAGCTCGTTATGAACAATCAGCGCGTTTCCATTCCAACGATGCTTATGGATTTGTTCGATGATGATCAGATGAAATAGTAGTCGTGAACCTTCATTTAGCGTCATAAAGTGAAAGTAGTGCAATCATTGCTACTGAGCAAAATGCGCTCGTGAAGGGTGGTCCTGCGGCGATGGTCATTGCTAGCTTTCAAGCATTTATTGAAGTATTTGGCTTATCGATTTCGATGAGCCTGGTGGGCGGATTAATCGGACATTTTGTGAAAAATGGGATTATCGAGCTGCCGAAGCTCGTTATAGAATATGATGAAGAGGATTTAACGCTTTCCTCGAACTGGTTGATGAAGTGGATGCAGCGCTTGTATTATTTTGTGATTTTTGTAATTGGATTTAGGGATCATCGCAATGCAAAAAAGAAGATCTTTTTTGATCTTGGTTTTTTAGGTGATTTATTGATTGCGATTGGGACGGGGATACTCGCGAAGACAGCACTCTCCATGGCGAATACAACGGACAATTTTGCAGTAGTAAGCAGCTCCTTGCTTGCAGGTTATGCGGGCTTATCCTATTTGAAGAGCAAACAAAATAAAGAGTTCGCAGATTTGTTTCCTGAGGAAATGGATGATCCAAATCCGCGAACGCCTTCAAAATAACATGCAAGTTTGCTTTAGTTTTGCGTATAATGACCGTAGAACATAAACGGAGACTTACGATAGCAGCTATTTATCCGAAATGAATGCTAAGGAGGATCGAGCTTGTGGGGAAAAAAACGGTCAAAGTGACTACTGAAGAAATGCAGGAGCTTAAGATGTTAGCTGAGATTGTCAAAAACCCTCGTCTTCCAATGTCTGATCGTCGTATAGCCAAGACACAGTACGAATCCATCATTAATTATGCAAAGAACAGCAAACGCGGGTCCATCACATCATCAGTTTAATGCTAAGTCAAGCCTAGTTAAGCCGCTCTCGGCGAGAGCGGCTTTTTTTTTATGACTGACAGCCTTCGATACCGCTTAACGTTTCTATAATTTGTTGTCGGCCCAAGGGTGTCCAGCTCATGGCATACCAATTGGGAATGAAGCGAATTCGATTATGGCGTACAGCCTCATGCTGCATCCAGAAAGGGCTGGAATGAACTCGTGTCATGATGTCAGCACCATTCGCTCCGAAAAATCGATTCTGAATAAACAAAAAATCCGACTGCATGGAGAAGGATGACAGCTGATCCGGAGAAAGCTCAATCTTGCTTGTAATGGCAGGTGTCATACTTCCTGCGGAAACATCCAGCTCCGTGAACAATAAATCATTCAGCGGGTGCTCAGGACTGCCTACAATTCGAATAGCATCAGGCGTGATCCGTATTAGTGACAGACTGCCGTCGCCCAGCGTGCTGCGGATTTTTCTTCTCGACTGATGTACGGAGGCTTCGAGTTGGTTTATTACATGTTCGGCTTTATTTTCACGGCCGAGTATTTCTGCGAGTTTCCTATAGGTTACTTTCCAATCCAAATCATAATCGAGGCAGATGGTAGGAGCAATATGCTTCAGCCGGTCATACATGTCTAGATGATAACGATCAATAATAATTAAGTGGGGTTTCTTTAAGGCTAAGGTATGAAAATGAATCGCTAAATTGCGCTGATGCTCCTGTTCATTCATTCCTGGGTAGCGAAAGCAATTTACACTGACAACGGGTTCTACGTCCAGTGAGCGAAGGCTGTCGCTGTAGCTATTGCAAGCGACGGTCGCAATGGATAACTGATGTCGTTTAATATATAGTGCGGGCGCGATGCCTACTGTTTCCTTAAATACTTTGCTGAAATAAAACTCATTGTTGAAGCCTACTTTTGCAGCTATCTCTTTAACATTAGCCCTTCCGCCAGTCAGTCGTTTTTTTGCTTCGTCCATCCGTATGCGATTAACGTATTCCAGAGGTGTTTCGCCAATAATTTGTTTGAATTTACGTGAGTAGGATGTGGGAGTGAGCTTGGCGATGGAAGACAAGGTTTGCAAATTTATTTTTTGCTGGATATGAGCATGGATATACTGAATGCTTTCTTGCAAGCTTTCATCCGAAGATTGCGTATGTTCAACTATGCTGAGCTCCTGAACGAGCGTGCCATATACTTGCTGAAACATGGCTTGAATGAATAGATCATCAGCGTCATGGATTCTTTCAAGCGCTGCGCGATGAAGTCGCTCAAGCTGCTCTATTATGTTTTTTTCCTTGTGAAGCGAAATACCGTACTGCAGAAGGAGGGGAGGCAGGTCAGCCTGCGCTGAAAGCTGCCATTGCTGCTGTTTATTTACCGTGACCACATCAAGCAGCAACAGATAATAGTCGACCTCCTCGCTTTCGGATAAGAAGCTTACGGTCATGCCGGGTGTCAGAATGAAAAATTGCAGTGCCTCTATCGAATAAATGGTGTCGTTGATAATAAGGCGCCCTCTGCCCTTGGTGATGAATCCCATAAAATAGGCTGGAATACGTCTATTCAGGCTGGAATATTGGTTTGTCCTTCGATATGAGCGAATGGAAGAAAGAAATAACATCGTCCTTTTCATTGTAGGTGCTCCAGTCAATCAGTTTGTATGTTTATACTAAATGAAAATGATTCTCACTGTCAAATGAAAAGGGAAATAACAGCATCGCAAGACAAGGCTGGGCAATACAGAGATAAAATAATATATGAAAGAGGGTAAAATCATAGATGTACAAAGGTTAGGAAACAAACTATTATTTTAGTGAGAATAGTTCTCAAGAAGTCGGAGGCTTATTGCCGATAAATAAACGCAGGGGGTTTTTGTATGTTAAGGTTAATTTCACAAAAAACAGCAATGCTGATGCTCATCGTATTGCTGATTGGTGTAATCGCGGGATGCGGTTCAAACGGGGCGGAGCCAAAGACTTCTAATTTGGCTTCTGAGGCGCCTGCAGCAACAAATGCGGTAACTGAGGAAACACAATGGCAGACGATTAAACATGCAAGCGGGGAAACGGAGATTCCTGTTCATCCTCTTAAGGTTGTAGTACTTGATAATGGTGCTCTTGATAATCTGTTAGCTTTAGGCGTTAAGCCAGTAGGCGCTCCCTCAATTATTGCAGTAGAGGACGGTTTTGCAAAGTATTTAACGAATACAGATGGTATCGTTAATATTGGTACAGTAGAGCAGCCAAGCTTGGAAACCATTGCTTCGTTGAAGCCAGATTTAATTATTGGAATTAAGGATACACAGGAAGCCGTGTATAAACAGCTTGAGCAAATAGCACCTACCGTATTCACAGAGGTTGGCGGTGCGGATTGGGAAAATAATTTGAGCTTCCATGCAAAGGTTGTCGGAAAAGAGGAAGAAGGCAAGAAGCTGATCGAGCAGCTTGATCTTCGGATCGCGGATTTGAACGAGGAGCTGGGGGACCGTATCCAATCAACTGAAGTATCGCTGCTTCGTCCAAGAAAGGATCGAGTGTCCATTTATTTAAAGCCGTCGTTCACAGGCGGTGTTGCAGAGCGTATCGGAGTTAAGCGTCCAGCAGCACAGGATCTGGATGATGATTTTAATTATAATGTGACGGATGAGCAAATCGCCGAGTTGGACGGTGATGTTATTATTTTGTTCGGTCGTGAAAGTGAGCAGCAATATTTTAATGATAAGATCAAGGGCAATCCGCTTTGGAATACGTTAGAGGGCGTTAAGCAAAATCGAGTATATACGGCAAGTTGGGAAGTATGGCTGAGCGGACACGGCATACAGGCTGTCAATAAGATGCTTGATGATCTTTCTGCATTTTTAGCTAACTAAATGCTAAGCAGGGAAATGGAGCGGAATCTTCTTCGTTTTCCTGCTTCATTGTTATAGGTACGGGAGGTTTGGCTTTGAAAATAAGGCTTTTGGGTTTGTTGATCGGATGTATGGTAGTTGCTGCATGCTTTGCCGTCAGCATTTCCATAGGGAAAACGACAATTCCGCTGCGCATAGTGATAGAGGCTTTTATATCCTTTGATGGTTCAAGAGAGCATCTCATAATTCGTTCTGTTAGGCTGCCTCGGGCAATGATTGCGGTACTAGTAGGCTGTTCACTATCCGTGGCTGGCAGTGTCATGCAGGCGATCAGCCGCAATATGCTTGCTGGGCCGGAAATTCTTGCAAGCAACAATGGGGCCGCGATGCTGCTTGTCATTTGGCTGTTTCTATTTGGCTACACCTCTTCGATTACACAATTATGGGTTGCTCTAATTGGTGCAGGTGCAGCCAGCATGATCGTTTTTCTACTGGGCTCGCTAGGTCGCGGTGGACTGAGTTCCGTGAAGCTTATTTTGGCAGGCGCTACGATAAATCTGCTGTTGTCAGCCTTGGTTCAGGGCGTTCTTATATTCAGTGAACAATCCTTGGACGAAATGCGTTTTTGGCTCGCAGGTTCGTTAACAGGCGGCAGTTTGGAAATGCTATCTCATGTATGGCCCTATATGGGATTGGGGCTGGCTGGAGCGATTGTGTTCAGCAGGCAAATTAATTTACTTAGTCTGGGCGAGGAGATTGCTCAAGGATTAGGCCTAAGAACAAGCTGGATCAAGCTAGGAGCGCTGGCCATCATCATGTGTTTATCCGGAGCTTCCGTAGCTCTTGCTGGACCTATCGGTTTTATTGGTTTAGCGATTCCGCATTTAGCAAGATTTTTGGTAGGCATGGATTATCGATGGATTATTCCCTACTCGGCTTTACTAGGGGCAGCGATATTATTGCTTGCGGATATTGGCGCGAGATTTATTTATCCTCCGCAGGAGTTAGCCGCTGGTGTTGTTACTGCTTTATTGGGAGCTCCTTTCCTCATTTATTTGGCACAAAGGAGGAAGATCTGATTTGACATTACGAACAGCGAATATACGCTTCTTAGCCGTTATTTTCGGATTAGCAGCAGCCAATCTTGCAGTGCTTCTACTGACGATTATGATGGGCGAGTATTCAGTCCCCATAGCAGAAGTGTGGATGGCTTTAATCGGACGGGGCCAAGCGGAGTATAACTTTGTAATTAATGAGCTGCGTTTTCCAAGAGGTCTTGTTGCTTTCTTAGTAGGCTGCGGCTTAGCGCTGTCTGGCGCTATTCTACAAGGGATTACACGTAATTTGCTTGCTGCGCCAGGTGTAATGGGCATTAATGCAGGAGCTGCGCTTATGGCAGTCACGATTATCATTGTACTGCCTGCTGTTCCAATAGGCGTACTGCCCTTTGTAGCTTTTTTTGGCGCACTTGCAGCAGCGGGGCTTACGTATATGCTTGCATGGCGAAGAGGAGTCTCTCCCCTACGGCTGCTGCTGGTTGGTGTGGGAATATCCGCGATGGCCAATGCGTATATCACCTTCCTACTGACCACACGTCAAATAGAAAATGTAAAGCAGGCTTTGTTATGGATGACTGGCAGCGCTTATGGGCGCAGCTGGGAGCATTTCTGGCCCTTGCTTCCTTGGCTTTTTGTACTATTTCCATGCGCATTGTTTATGTCCCGCAAGCTGGACATATTACAGCTGGGTGATGAACTTGCTATTGGTTTAGGGGCTCGTATAGAGCGAGTTCGAGGCATTTTGCTGTTGATTAGTGTCAGCTTGGCGGGTGCCTCGGTTGCGATGGCAGGCACGATTGGCTTTGTCGGACTCATGGGGCCGCATATCGCAAGGCAGCTTGTAGGAGGGACGAGCCGTATGCTGCTAACGGCATCAGCACTAGTTGGAGGATTAATTGTCATGCTCGCCGATTTAATTGGAAGAACGATTTTTCCGCCTATTGAAATTCCATGTGGGATCATTACCGCTGCAGTAGGAGCACCATATTTGGTCTTTTTGTTGTATCGTAACCGGAACAAGCCATAAGAGGAACGAATTCCCGACGAGAGGGTGACCCCAAATTGAAAATTGAAAAACCAGCAAGCATGGCTGCTCTAATTCAAGAGAGGCGCAGCGTCAGATTGTTTAAGCCAAAACCAGTATCGATTGGGCAGCTTACTGCATTGCTCGATGTTGCGGTATGGGCACCGAATCATAACTTGAGAGAGCCTTGGCGTTTTATCGCTTATCATGGGGCTGGTCGCGAGTTGTTTGCCAATGCAATGATCGATACGTATACGAAGGAAGAGAAGGAGAAATACGAAGAGCAGAGACGGAAGGAATATAGGAATACTCCGATAATTTTGATCGTTGCATTAACAGAAGATCCTAGACAGAAGCAGTGGGATGAGAATTTCGCTGCGGTATGCTGTCTCATTCAAAACTTCCAGCTGGCAGCATGGGAGCAGGGAATCGGCATGGTGTGGAAATCGAATCCATACATGTACAATCCAAGCTTTCGCAAAGCGGTTGGTGTACAATCAGGTGAAAAAATCGTAGCCGTGCTTCATATCGGCTATCCGCGTATTATTCCGCCAGCCGCACCCCGGACAGCGGCGGTGGAGCTTCTGTCCGTTATAGATGGCAGGCCGCAAGGGCAGACCTTCTGATAGGGGAATTATCCATATATCCAAAAAATGGGAATTAAACAGGGCTGGCACCGCCAAAGGACGGCGACAGCCCTGCTTCACCTTGAGTTCAGCTTATCTAGATGGAATTTCTCCCTCTATTTTAAGGGATTTTAGCTTGTTTTGGCATTTAGATGGAATTCCTCCCTCTAATTCCAAGGAATCAGCCGAATTCATGAGAAATAGTAAAATTAACGGGAGAAATTCCATCTATTTTATCTGCCAAGCGAAAAACGCTATTTTAGCGGGAGAAATTCCATCTAAATTCAAGGCATGTATACATGTGAAGGTAAAACGAAGCGAGTAGCCTATTCCTTGCGATCGCGGTTGCAGCCAGATGCTTTGATTTCCTTAGACCTTTTCCAATCTATTGCACAAAGTACACTTTACGCGGGTTGACCTTAATTTTCAGCAGATTTGATTGTACAAAGTGCACTGCAGAAGCAACACGGTCTGCTCATCAGTATCTAGAACCTCATCAGCATGTCATACAACGCAAGGACTCGAATCCGGTTTTCACTCGATGTACAGAAAAAAGGCTGACTTAAAAGGATAATATCTCTATCCCTTTAAGACAGCCTCGTTTTTTAATAGATAAGAATTGATAAGTTTTTAATTTATATAGGCTGATCTATCACTGCGAAACGGGCTTTGCCCTTGAAAGGACGGCGACAGCCGTTTCACCTTTTTATGGCAATTCAATCGTTACTTCTCGCTTGCTTGCTGCGGAACGGAGAACACCGTCAATAATAGCTTGATTGTACAATATTTCAGCTCCAGGAATAGGCGCAGGACGATTATCAGTAATCGCAGCTACAAAATCTCTTACCTTCTCATCAAACAAATTTAAACCGTGCTCAATAACGGGAATGTTGGATTGGGTGTGCTGATTAACGACGTCATGATAAAGAGTCATACTGCCCACGCTGCCATCCCATACTCCGCTCCAAGGTCCGATTCCTGCTGGCGTAACTTTGAGACCGCCATCTGTACCAAGAAACATCGTTGCCCCTAGCGAATCCATATGCATTGCCCAGCTAATTTTGTAATTGAGTACGATATCGCCTTCCAAACGAATCATCGCTACGCCAAAATCCTCAACGTCAAAATTGGACGCTTCTTTATGATAAAGAGGATTGGTTCCAAAATGGTTCGAGGTATATGCCGATACGGTGAGCGGCTTAGGGTAGCCCAGCGCATTAAGCGCCATATCAAGGGAATAGCAGCCGATATCAGCCATCGCGCCTGCACCCGCAAGCTCCTTGCGAATAAAGGTGCCGCCTGGCATGCCGCGCCGTCTGCCGCCGCCCGTTTCGACAAAATAAACTTTGCCGAGCTTACCCGATTGCACGATTTCTTGAATCAACGACATATTCGGGTCGTACCTTGGCTGAAAGCCTACGGTGAGCATTTTTCCGCTGCGCTCCGCAGCTTCAACCATATCAATGGACTGTTGAAGCGTCACGGACATTGGCTTCTCAACGAGCACATGCTTGCCGGCATTTAGCGCGTTTACAGAGGTTTCGTGATGGGCGAAGTTGGGAGTGCAAATGCTGACGCCGTCTAAGTCCAGCTCCAGCAGCTTTCTATGATCCTCAAACGCGAGAGCATTGGGAAGCTCCTCCTGCTCTATAAAAGCTTGTGCTCTTCCCGGCAAGCTGTCGGCTACGGCAACGATTTCCACTTGATAAGGCATTTTCTTATAGGCAGAAGCATGAGCTCTTGCAATGCCGCCGCTTCCGATAATTCCGATTCGAATTGTTTTAGTCATCTTGTTCCCTCTTTTCACTGTGTTGCTTTTACTTTAGCATAGCTCTGCGGCGCATGATATTGCGAGAAAAGGACATGGAAACTACAAAATTATGACATCGATATCATTTTTCAAGAGGGTTTCTTTTTGTACAAAAAAATGCTCACGTTTGTCCATTGCTCTATACCGTAATTTTGCTATACGATAAGGTGGATGTAAATGATAACGATTTTCATTACACTTATATTATTGATGAAAGAGGAAGGAAGTTGGTTATGCTGCGCCGTTTTTTTGCTTATTACAAGCCTTACAAAAAGCTGTTCATTTTGGATTTTTCTTGTGCGATTTTAGCTGCATTGCTGGAGCTGGCATTTCCGCTGGCCGTTAATCGTGTCGTCGATGATTTGCTGCCAAGCGGAAATTGGAAGTGGATTTTATATGCTTGCATTGCTCTGCTGGTTATTTACATATTTAGCTCTGCTTTGCATTATGTGGTTACGTATTGGGGACACAAGCTGGGTATCAATATAGAATCGGATATGCGCAAGCAGCTGTTTGATCGTGTACAGAAGCTAAGCTTCCGATTTTTCGATAATAACAAGACAGGACATCTCGTATCAAGGATGACGAATGATCTGATGGACATTGGCGAAATTGCCCATCACGGACCGGAGGATTTAGTCATTGCCATTATGACACTTGCCGGGGCGTTCGGGATCATGCTGAGCATTAATTGGCAGCTTGCGCTAATGACCTTTGTTATTATTCCGCTTATGATTTATTTATCACTCTATTTCAGCCGTAAAATGTCAGCGGCGTTTAATCGGATGTTTTCCGATATTGCAGATTACAATGCTCGTGTAGAAAATAACGTAAGCGGCATTCGCGTAGTTCAAGCATTTGCTAATGAAAAGCATGAGATGGCTCGTTTTGCTGAAAATAACGGCCGTTTCCGCTTGACCAAGCTGATCGCTTATCGCGTGATGGCATGGAATTCTTCGATTAGTTTTATTTTGATGAGACTGATATCGTTGTTCGTTCTGGTATGCGGCACGTGGTTTGTTATTCAAGGGCAAATGAGCTACGGCGAATTTATTGCATTCGTTATGCTCTCTAACGTATTTTTAAGTCCGATCAAGCAGATTAATTCCGTTATTGAGACGTATCCGAAAGGAATCGCGGGCTTCAAGCGTTATCTGGAGTTGCTGGAAACAGCGCCTGATATCGACGATGCGCCAGATGCAGTAACGATGAGCAATCTTAAAGGTGATATTCAGTTTACAAATGTTACGTTTGGCTATGAGAATAAAGACAAGGTGCTGCAAGGCTTGAATTTATCGATTCGTGCCGGCGAAACGGTAGCGCTGGTTGGTCCATCAGGTGCGGGTAAAACGACGCTTTGCAGTCTGCTGCCGCGTTTTTACGATGTGGAAGAAGGCTCAATCGCAATAGATAAGATGGATATCCGTCAAATGACGCTTGAATCGCTGCGCTCGAACATTGGGATTGTGCAGCAGGATGTATTCCTCTTTGATGGCAGCATCCGTGAAAATATTGCATATGGAAAGCTTGGGGCTTCGGATGAAGAGGTGATGCGCGCAGCCCGTCAAGCACAGCTCGAGGAGCTGGTGCTATCACAGCCGGAAGGGCTTGATACCCTTATTGGTGAAAGAGGCGTGAAGCTCTCAGGTGGTCAAAAGCAGCGGCTCTCGATTGCTCGTATGTTTCTGAAAAATCCGCCGATACTTATTTTGGACGAAGCGACCTCCGCTCTGGATACTGAAACGGAAGCTGCCATTCAGCTTGCGCTTGCGGAGCTGTCTCGCGGTCGTACGACGCTTGTCATTGCGCATCGGCTAGCAACGATTAGAAATGCTGACCGTATTATAGTTGTTGCAGAGCAGGGGATTGCCGAGCAGGGCAAGCATGAAGAACTGCTTGCTGCTCGGGGTGCTTATAGTCGTCTTCATCAAGCTCAGTTTGGCACATAAGGATACTTAGGAGGATTGGATGAGCAGCTCAGGCAGCATGGAGAGCAGCTTGTCCCGGGAGGAGGCATCCTCGTAGTTCCATTCCTGCTCATCAAGCAGGTAGCTAAACCCATTTTGGACAGCGGGCAGGCTATTCCAAATCGAGCCGCGCATTAATTCCTCCATAGCCTCTCTGGACACAGCGTCCTTAGGCAGCATCATAAACACGCGGTCGCCAGCATATTGATGAATGGTTTTGGCTGTAATTTCTTTATAAGGTCTGCCAGATTTCAAAATGTCCCCTACCTTGCCTGTGGGACGGAAGCCATTAGGATGATAAAGGGTCGATGCTAAACCAATATTGCCCATGACAAATAAACGTTTTCCCCGATGGAAGACGAAGACAGACGCGGTTTCATCTTTACGGATAAGAGCCTGAAGCTGCTGCCACATCAACAATGTATTGCTATGATGAAGAAGAAGCCAATTCTCGGCTTCTTTTTTTTTACCGAACCAATTACCAAGCATAAGCAGCCGCTTATCAAGCGTTCCTCGCGAATTATATGCAAGTGTTGGGGCGATCTGAGATATTTGCGTATAAAGACCCTCGTCTTTATGGTCAAAAATAATCAAGTCAGGCTTAAGATTGGATGCATGCGCTAAGTTATAGGTGGTATCTTTGCCGAGCAGATCTTTGCCGACTAGCGGAATGCCTAACGTCTTAATATCGCCAGTGGATTCTCCATAATAATAAATACGGTTTGGCCGCGCCGGGATACTGATCTCATGATTGTTCCAATCCTTAACGAGAATATTTTGACGCATAGAAATCGCATATTGTCTTGGCGAGTAGCCAGTCATCAGACGAAAGCGGCGACTGAAATAGTACTCATCGGTAAAGCCAACACGCTCTGCAATATCACGGAGTGGATTTTCTGTATGAAGCAGCCATTCCTTCGAACGATTAATTCGCAGCTCAGTCAAATAATCCAGCGGTTTCTTCCCCGTTAACTCCTTGAAGATTGAAGTGAATTGCCAAGCGGGAACATTGGCCATGTGAGCAAGCTGTTTAACGGTAATGTTGTCTTGGAAATTGGTTTGCATATATTGAATCGTTTGTTCAACGGTTTGCGTAGAGCTTGGCATACGATCGACTTGTAAATTATGCTCAAACAGAAATCCAATGAGCTTCTGGAACTGGAGCTGCTGACGATGAGCTTCAATGTCGTTAGGGCTGGTATTTCCAATGTAAAGCTGATTCAGCAAATCGATCCATTGAGCAAGGGGGTAGACACGAAGCTCCTGACGATCAGGAAATAAATCCTTGTCATAATGTAGGGCAGCACCCTCTTGCAGTTGAAACACCTGAAAGGAGATTTGGTAGTATTCCATTTTGCTGTCGTCCGTACTTTCGAATTGATAGACGGTGTTTGGCGGAAGAAGATAGGTACTGTATGATGAGAAATGCGAGCAGCGCTCCTCGGCAAAGAGTGTTCCGCTGCCGCTCTTAAAAATAAGCAGCATATAGTTTACTGTCATTTCTTCGGCTAACACTGCGCCAGCCGAATGCTTGAACAGCTCCATGTTTGAAAAATGAAAGAGCAAGGATCGAAGCGGTAAAGCAGGAAGTGTGGGATCAGACATGGCCAAGCCTCATTTCGCTATTGAGAATTATTATCATTTGAATTCATTATAGTCAAAAAGAAGAAGCTTTTCAACCTTAGTTGAAGAGCTTCTTCTTAATTATCGACATATAGGAAAGTTTTATTTATTCAAAAGTATTTTTGGCAGCTCATCAACAAGCCATTCTCTACTCGTAGCGTCGCTGGATGCCTTCAAGATGTCAATATTGTACACCTGACCCTTCTGAACAGCAGGGAGCTTAAGCCATATTTCGCTCTTCATTAAATCATTGCTTGACTGAACGGCAGCTGGATCAACAGGGTTAAGGATGAAAATACGATCAGCGGCATATTCAGGCAATAGCTCTGCGGAGATTTCAACAAAGCCGATTTCTTGATCAATAATATCTTGAATGATTTTGGTAGGCTTAAATCCGCCTTCCTCATATAAGAACTGTGGTAGACCAGCACCAGCCATAATGAATAGGCGATTGCCCGGGTACATGGTGAAAACAGAAGCAGTTTCGCCCTCAGCTATACCGTTTTCATTCAGATTTTTCCACATGGCGGCTGTATTAGCTGCGTGAGCGGCCAACCAGTCCTCAGCTTCTTGTTTTTTGTTTAACAAGTCGCCAAGTGTACGCATTCTCTCGGAAATGCTAGCGAAGGTGTTGAAGGTTACCGTTGGAGCTACTTTGGATATGGTTTCGTATTGCTGCTCATCTGCATTGCCGAAAATAATAAGATCAGGCTGAAGCGTTAGCGATTTCTCGACACTAAGCGGGAAGCCAACATCCTCCACATCGGCTAGCTGCTGTTCGAGCACAGTTCCAGAAGTCTGACTTTTTATGATCCCAATGGGCTTGACGCCAAGGGCGAGCAAATCTCCCGTTGTTTCACCATGAAAAATAATACGCTGTGGATTAACGGGTACTTCGACGTTATGATTCGTCCAGTCGGTGAAGACGCGGCTAGTTTCTTCGGCCTGTGCGGTAGCAGTTGGTGCAGGTGCTTCTGTTGCAGCAGCGTTGGAACTAACTGCGTTGCTGTTCTTATCTGCGTTGCTGCCGCAGCCTAGCAATAATCCCCCGATTAATGCGAATGTAGCCAAAAGAGCAGCTGGTTTTGTAGCTTGATACATGATGGTTCTCCTCCGATAAATAGTATGATTTAGATAATGAGAATCATTATCAATTTATTCTATCGTAATGGATTTTAAGTCGCGACTCAATGGACAAATTAAAGCAGCTTATTTTGATTTGTCCAAATGAGTCAGATGCCCTATATGCCGTATAGCTTGCGATATACGGTTGGTGTCATGCCCTCATGCTCCATGAATCGTTTGTTGAAATAGCTAACGCTTGGGTACCCTGCATCGCTGGCAATTTGCCCGATATTAACCTCTTTGCGCTCAAGCAGCCATTGCTTGGCCATTTGCAGACGGGTGCGTGTAATAAAATCCATAGGTGTCATCTCCATAACACTGCGAAACAGCTTGCAAAAATAATGGGGGCTGACGCCGGCTTGCTCAGCCCAGTACTCAAGAATGAATGGCTGCGCGGCCTCCTGCTGCAAGAGCGGAAGCAGCTCTAAAATACGGTTGCCGGCATTGCTGGCCTTACTTCCTGATATGGGTACGGCTTGCTCGACAAACACAGCAAGTATGGCGAACGTCAGTGAGGCAAGCTTTGTTGGATGCAGCATACGATAGCTCTCTGCTTCAACAAGCAGCTCTTCATGCACTTGCTCCCAAGCGGCTGGCTGGCGAATCGTCCACAGCTGACTTTTGTGAAAGCCTCTTTCAATCATATAATCCTGAAGCCCCGTGCCATAAAAATGAACCCAACGAATATCCCACGGATCATCCTCGCTGCTATAGTAATGCTGACGCTGCAAGGGGAAATACAGCACAGCTTCTCCTGCTTCAAGCGTATGGACGACGCCGTCCCATTCTACATACCCTTTGCCGGACACAACAAAATGAATGTTGAAGTTATTTAATGAATCTGCAAGCCGCAAGGTGTGATGATCGGGCTGATCCCAGTAATTTCCGACCGATTCGGGGAAAATAAAGAACGGATTTTGCGGCAATGTGAGCAGATGGCTTTGTCGCTGCATTTCATTCACCTCGATGACAATATTGTTTTAACGTATGACAAAATAATATCATTTTATTTTCAAGTCATCTACCTTAAACTATAAATAGAAACGTTAATTCCTATGTTATCTACTTGCATGAGCATATGTGATCAGCAGGGATGAAGTGCGTTTGAGATAGCTCTATCTTTTTTCTTATCACAATATAATAATAAAAACAGGTTGGAGTGACGATGTTATGACGAAGTCAAAGCTGAAATGGGGCATTATGGGCTGTGCAGGAATTGCCAAACGGGCAATGATCCCCGGCCTTCATCTTTCTGAATTGAACGAGGTGGCGGCGATTGCAAGCCGCAATGTTGACAATGCGAAGAAGACAGCAGAAGAGCTCGATATTCCAGTCGCTTATGGCAGCTATGAAGAGCTGCTGGCGGATTCTTCTATTGATGTCGTATACATTCCGCTTCCAAACCATCTGCATAGGGAATGGGCGATTCGGGCAGCTGAGGCAGGCAAGCATATTTTATGCGAGAAGCCTCTGGCTTTGACGGCGAGCGAGGCGGCTGAGATGGAGGAGGCTGCTGCGAAAGCAGGCGTTCTGTTATCCGAAGCGTTTATGTATCGCTATCATCCTAGATATGACTTGATTAAGAAGTTGATTGATTCAGGAGAAATAGGTGAGGTTCGCGGCATTCGCAGCGCATTCACATTCAATAATGCTGGGCATAAAGAAAATGTTAGATACCGCAAGGAGTGGGGCGGCGGCTCGATTTATGATGTCGGCTGCTATCCGATTAACGCGGCTAGGTTGCTTCTTGGCAAAGAGCCGGAAGCGGTGACTGTACAGGCATTGTTTTCGCCGGAGCATGATCATGTTGATATGATGGCATCTGGATTGGTGGAGTTCGAGGGAGCTGTGTCGCTTACCTTTGATTGTGGGATGTGGGCAGCGTTCCGCAATCCGCTTGAGGTGCTGGGCACCGAGGGTGTGATTGAGGTTCCATCCGCATTTGTGACTAACGAGCTTGGAAGCGGCAATTTCTTCGTAAGCAATAAGGGAGAACGCCGCGAAATTGAAGTGCCGCATGTGAATGCGTATACAGCACAGGCCGATCATTTGGCGCGTGCCATACAAGGCGAAACGCCTCTGCAGTTCGGAGGAGCTGATGCGGTGAAAAATATGAAGGTAGTCGATGCTTGTCTGCAGTCTGCTCATGAACGTACGAGAATTGTGCTATAACAAAAAGATCATTTGAGGAGGATACTACAATGGAATATATTCAAATTCAAGGTTCACCAAAGCCGGTTTCGCGTTTAATGAAAGGCTCGGATTATTTCTTTCATCATAGCTTTGAAAAAGCGGCTGCTAATCTCGATGCATTCTTAGCGATCGGCGGCAATTCAATTGATACGGCACATATTTATTGCGGCGGGCAGAGCGAGGAGGTCATCGGCCGCTACATGCAGGAGCGAGGCAATCGTGAGCAAATCGTTATTTTAACGAAAGGTGCACATCATGATCAAAACGGACCGCGAGTGAGCAAGGAAGCGATTCAAGCAGATCTCGAGGTTAGTCTTGCACGCTTGCAAACCGATTATATCGATCTGTATGCGCTGCACCGGGATGATCCAGCTGTTCCAGCAGGAGAGGTTATCGAGATTTTGAATGAGCATGTGCGGGCGGGCAGCGTTAGAGCGATTGGCGTATCGAACTGGACTTGGCAGCGGATCAAGGAAGCGAATGAGTATGCTGAAGCTAATGGGCTTGTAGGCTTCTCTTTCAATAGTCCGAACCTTAGTCTTGCTAAAGCAAATGAGCCGTTCTGGGCGGGCTGTGTTTCTGCTGATGAAGAGACTTGTGCATGGCATGAGGATCAGCAATTCCCACTCCTTTCCTGGTCCTCGCAGGCGAGAGGGTTCTTCACGGGCAGATTCTCCCCTGAGGTTCGCGACAATGCCGATTTAGTGAGAGTGTTTTATAGCGATGACAACTGGGAAAGGCTGGAGCGCGCGAAGCAGCTTGCAGAGAAGAAAAACGTTAGTGCTATCCAAATCGCACTAGCCTACGTGCTTAATCAGCCGTTTCCAACCTGTGCATTAATTGGAGCACAATCGGCGGAGGAGCTTCACTCCTGCGATGCGGGCTCGCTTATTCAGTTAACTAAGGAAGAAATGGATTGGCTCGATCTTGCTGTGCAAAAGGTTTAATTCATTTATTACTAGCGATATTAATATGGGGCTGTCCACAAGTAGCTAAAGCTGCTTGTAGGATAGCCCTATTTTTGCTGTTAGCAATCCTATCCAAAGTAAGGTTGAGCAGCAATTAGGCATACATTATAGCAGAATACCGATAGTTTTCAGCAGTAATCATTCTTTCTAAGACATAGTGAAAATCGTATGATGATGTCAAGAAGAACGAATAACTCTGCAAAGGAGCAGCCTGCTATGACGAATCCAATAAAAGTATTAAGCGAAGAGCAAATGAATCATTTTCGTACAGAAGGCTATTTAATTGTAAAAGGATTATTTTCTGAGGAGGATGTCCGCATCATTGAAGATAAGTTTGAGGAAATCAGTCATCAGGTGATTCCTGGCCTGTTCGAGCCGGTGCTTGATGGAAGCACAGATGATCCTCTAAAGCGATATCCACGTGTGATGCATCCACATCGATTTGACGAGACGGCTAAACAATATTTGCTCCATAAACCCGTAATGGAGGTGTTAGCCGATTTATATGGTGAAGAGGCGCTGGCAGCCCAAAGCATGTTTTATTACAAGCCGCCGGGCTCGCGAGGCCAAGCCTTGCATCAGGACAATTTTTATTTGCAGGTAGAGCCAGGCAACTGTATCGCAGCATGGACGGCAATCGATGCCGCAAATGAAGAAAATGGCGGTTTGTTAGTCGTTCCAAAAACGAGCGAGTTCGAGCTTAGCTGTCCAGAGCTGGCTGATTCCAATGAATCCTTCACGACGCATTATGTAAAACCGCCGAAGGATCAGAAGGCTAAGCCAGTCATTATGGATAAGGGAGATGTGCTGTTTTTTAACGGGAATCTCATTCACGGCTCCTATAGGAACAAAACGAAGGATCAATTCCGCCGTGCCTTCATTTGTCACTATGCGAATATGTCGGCTACTCATATTAATATGCATTACCGCCCGCTGTTCAAGCAGGATGGAACGATCGTTGATTTGGAAGCTAATTCAGCTGGAGGCCCTTGCGGAATTGATTTCGAGATGGCTTATCCGCATTAAAGGATGGGCGATATGAACAGTAAGCTACAGGTTGAAATGTCTTGGTGGGGAATGAACGGCTTGCAGGGAACGGCTGGGCACGCTGAGGAAACAAGTGAGAAGATTAGGCTCATTGCAGAGAACGGCTTCGATGGCATCAACGCTTTTGTGCCTGCACCAGAGGAGCGCGGGCTATGGAAGGAATTGCTTGAGCAATACGGCTTGTCCTTTAGCGTTAATGCGTATCCGGCCTCTCTAACGGAAATGTCTGACTTTTTGGAGGAAGCTGCGGCGTTTGGCAAGGTTAGCTATATTAATGCGCAGGTGATGAGGCCGTTTCTTACTGGTGAATCCGCAATTGAGCTGCTCTCTGGCATAGACGCGCTTTCACGGGAAGCGGGCATTCCGGTCTATATAGAGACACATCGCGGGACGATTACACAGGACTTGATCCGGATGCAGCAATTTTTGCAGTCGCTGCCAGAGCTTAGGCTTACGATCGATTATTCCCATTATGTCGTTGCAGGCGAGCTGCATACCATATCTCCTGAGGCAGAGCAGCTGCTGCAAGCTTTGCTCCCGAACGCTTCCAGTATTCATACACGCATATCAAATGGGGAGCAGATTCAGATTGATGCGGGGCCTGAGGGCAATCATCCGATGCTGCCTCATTTTGCGGGATGGTGGGAAAGCGCGATGAGACATTGGCGAATGGCATCCAAGGCAGAGAATAGAAATTTCCCCGTGGTCATAGAGCTTGGACCAGCCCCTTATGCAATAACTGTCGATGAGGCTGCTTCCAGACAAGTAGAGATTAGTAACCGCTGGAGTCAGTCGCTTTATTTGAAGGGGCTCGTACAGCAGCTATGGGAAAAATCAAGCTTTTAGAAAAAAATCGGCCTAGACATTGAACAAATGTCTAGGCCGATTTTTTTCTATATAATTTCTATATAGGTTGAACTAAAGTTTTAGAAACCTATGGTAAGGAAATAAAGACCTACATGTCGAATAAGAAAGCAAATAATTCGAATAAGCAGATATGAACGTTATCAAGCGTTATATTTATATCTTAAGGGAGAAGCAGTCTAGGACACCGCCAATATCTTTGGTTCAACTGATATAGTTGGGTTAGTTCGTTTAGGGAATAGCGCTATGGGACGAGGCTACGCTGCAGTTTGTGCAACGTAATTGACGTTACTTGCTTGACTCGATACGTACATTGCAGTTTGTGCAATAGAATGCCTATTCTAGGGCGATATTCGTTGGTTTGGAGCTCATTCTCCTGCAAAACTACAATGTAGCCAGCAGAAACCGCTCTCATGTGAGGTTTCTGTTGTAATAAGTGCAGTCTAAGCTGCTTCTCCTTAAACGATACAAGTTGAACCGAGGTGAAATGGCTGTCGCCGTCCTTTGGCGGTGCTGCGCGTTTTATTCCGGAGAAACGAAGTGTTCGCCTTTGCAGGTGGTTTAAAATAGTCCAATAAAAACGTTTAATATTATCCAATAATACCTATACATGGTCAGGATATAATGATTAAAGCGTTTACAAAAAAATATGATTGCAGTAAGGAATCGAATGGAAACCGCAGCATAGCGACTAACGCCAGCTTTATTAGGGGCGTTAGTTTTTTTGCGCCCGACTCGGTTATGCTATAAGTAGAAAGAGAAAAGGGAGGTGCACAGCAGCTATGTTGGCCAAGCTTATACGTAAACTGATCGATCCTTTTCGGCGTAGCATTCGCAATAAATTGATTTTTACGATGATTATATTATCCGTCATGCCGATCGTCGCAGTAACGTTGCTTGCAGCTGAGAATAATCGCAAATCGATGGAGGCGGAAGTGATCGGTACCAACCTCTCCAATATGAAATGGACAGGCGTTTATTTGGAAGATCAATTCACTCTATTAAACAATTTGATTTACACCGTGTTAATCAGCCCGCATATCAATGATTACCTGCTCAGTGTAGAAGGATCGACCATCTATAATCAATTCGCGGCGCAAAAAAATGTTTTGGACACGCTTAGTAATTTATTTTATTCCGCAGGCAATCAGGTTATCGGTGCAGAGCTTTATTTAAGCGAGCCGAACAAATTATTTACGATAAGTTCTTCGCAATATGATCTCGAAACTCCGCAAAGAGTACCAGCACCCTATGATAAGCTATTTGAGCAGCAGAAGGATTTTGTTATCCAGTCCAACGTGGAAAATGGACAATTCCAGCTTATTCGCAGCATTAATCGGTTTGAAAACCGGGAGAAGCTCGGCGGCATTTCCTTGAATATTCAGTGGTCGATGCTTGATCAAACGCTTGATTTAATTGGCAGAGGCGAGGAGCATAAAGTATTGATCGCTGGTGAAGACGGAAGCATTATGTACCAGCCCTTTGGGGAAGAGCCCTCTCAGGAAATAATGTCGCGAGTGCAGCAGATGGAGGATGGACAAGGCTATTTCAAAACACCAATGGAATATGTCTTCTATAATACGATCGATCCAGTGGGCTTAAAGCTGGTGACCATAATACCGACAAGTTTTATTAACAAAAGCGCACAGTCTACGATGCATTTTGGACTTATTGTCGGAGCCATATCTATTATATTGTCCATCTTGATCGCTATTTGGCTGGCATGGCGTACAGCGACGCCGATCGTAACACTAGCAAGATCGATGCAAGGGCTTGGCATTATCAAAGATACAGAGCTGGTGCAAACCAATCGTGTAGACGAGATAGGCCTGCTTGAATCGAAGCTGTATAACATGTCCTATCGCATAAGGGAGCATATTAAAACGGAATACAGTATGAATCTGGAGAAGAAGACAGCAGAGCTAAAGGCGCTTCAAGCGCAAATTAATCCGCATTTTTTGCAAAATACACTTCAAATGATAGGCAGCATGCTGTTTACGAAAAAACCGATCGAGAGCTATGAAATTATTCGCTCGCTTAGTGATATGTTTCGATATATCATTCGAGATCCGAATGATCTTGCAACCTTAAAGGCGGAGATGGATCATCTCAACAATTATTTGCTCATTCAGAAGCAGCGGTTTTCTTCTAAGCTGATCTACACCATTAGCGTGGATGATTATGCAATGAACAGTCCCATTCCGAAGCTGACGCTGCAGCCAATAGTTGAAAACTCTTTTATCCACGGTTTAGAAAACAAATCAGGCGAGTGGCAAGTCCATTTAGCAGTAGCTTGTGTGCAAAATACGATTCGTATTCAAATCAGAGATAACGGTGCAGGAATAAGTGCATCCAAGCTTAGTGAATTGCAGAGACGTTTGAACAATCAAAATGGTCAATTATGGACGCATGGCAATCGAATCGGTATCCAAAACGTAGCTTCTCGCATCCAGATGCATTTTGGCTTGGCATTCGGTGTTTCCATTGAAAGCGAGCTAGGAGCAGGAACGACAGTAACGGTAACCATTCCGATGGAATCAGGAGGCGGCTCAGTATGATTAATGTATTAATTGTGGATGATGAAAGCTGGACAAGAGATATTATAAGAGCGTTTGGTGAATGGCAGGAGCTTGGGATGCACATTATAGGAGAAGCAGAGGACGGGAAGGAGGCGCTTAGACTAACCGAGGAATTACAGCCGCAAATTGTTATTACGGATATGCGGATGCCTGGGCTCGATGGGGTACAGCTGCTGCAGCAGCTGAATGAACGGCATAGTCAAATCCTGACGATTGTCATTAGCGGCTATGATGACTTTGAGTATGCCAAGCATGCGCTTCGCAATAAAGCGATTGATTATTTGCTTAAGCCAGTTGACCCGAAGGAGCTGAACGCAGCTCTACTAAATTGCAAAAAAATACTGGAGACAGCCCTTATTGAGCGCAGTCCATTATCTTTGGATCTCTCTTATGCGTTGTCTACCTATAAGCAGTTGCTTAAGTCTCACTATAATGACCTCAACCTAGAAGGTGTAACCACTACGTTAGGTCATATGATGAGGGAGCTTGAGACTAAGGAAGCAATTAATTCCGCGATGAGAGAACAGGTTGTGCAGGAGCTGCTTCTGCTGCTGAAGGAGCTTATGAACGCGAACTCACAGGATAGTGAAAGTCTGTCCGCGCTATATGCCCAAGAAGCAGTGGAATCGAGCTCGAATACAAAGCAATTTCTCACTCAGCAATATGTCTATGTATTAGAGCAGCTAATTCAGCGACGGAAGTTTAAAAATAAGCTGAACTTGGATGAGGTTAGACACTTTATGGAGGAGCATTACACGGAATCGGTCACGTTAGAGCAGCTTGCAAGAGCCTTTTTCGTAAGCAAGGAATATTTGAGTAAGATGTTCAAGCAGGAATTTGGCCGTAATGTAACGGACTATCTGCTGCATTTGCGTATGGTGAAAGCGAAGGAGTGGCTGCTCGATGAGAGCATCCCGATCAAAACGATTGCGGAAATGGCAGGGTATGAGGATTTAACTTATTTTTACCGCGTATTCAAAAAACATTTTGGCATCGCTCCGGGTGAGATGAGAAAAAATAGCGAGGTTTAAAATTATCCATAAAAAGAGTCTAATTCTGTCCAATAAAACGCTTTCAAATTTTAGATACAATGAAAGCGTAAACAAAACAAGCTTCTGGGGGGTCAAATGAAATGAAAAAAATGATTAAAGGTCTACTGATCACGGTACTTGCAACAACCTTGCTGGCTGGCTGCGGAAATAACGCAAACAACTCGGGCGATGCAGAAGGAGCACCAAACGTCGGAGAGGCGAAAAGCGTCAAGCTCAAAATGTTTATCGCTCAGCCAAGGTTTAAGGAGCACTACGATAAATATGTGAATGATTTTATTGCCAAAGAGAAAGCAGAAAAAAATATCGATGTTTCGATTCAGCTAGAGATGCCGACAGCAGACAACGCAGCGCAAATTTTAAAAACGAGATTGGCTTCAAACGATGCGCCGGATATTTTCGCACTGCATGCGATAAACGAAATTCCATCCTACTATAAGGCGGGATACCTGGAAGATTTATCGGATCAGCCGTTTGTTGGCAAGCTTTTGGATAGCGTAAAACCATCCGTCACAACGACAGACGGTAAAGTAGTTGCCGTTCCTTTGGAAACCTTATCGTGGGGATACCTCTACAACAAAAAGATGTTTTCGGATCTCGAACTCACACCGCCGACAACGTTGACTGAAATGAAAGCGGTTGTCGAGAAGCTGAAAGCGAACAATATCTCGCCATTTGTACTGTCGTACAAAGAATCATGGATACCGCAGCTTGTCCTGCCGCTTGCTGCAGGCGCAATAATCAATACGGAAAACGCTGATTTTATTGACCGCATGAATAAGGATGAAGGCTCTTTTACAGAAATGAAAGCGATGTTCGATATCTTTGATCTAATTAATGCAAACGGTACTGATAAAGCTACTGAGGTCGGTGGCGATGACGGTGCGGCAGCGTTCGCTACGGGCAAAGGAGCGATGTGGCTGCAAGGCCCATGGTATGCGGAAACGATTCTCAAATCAAATCCAGATCTTGATTTTGGAGTAGCGGCATTGCCTATCAATGACAATCCAGAAGCGACATTAATTAATCTAAGTGCTTCAACATCTTTGGCTGTATCGAAGAGCACCAAAAACAAAGAGGTTGCACTCGATTTTATCAATTATGTACTGGATGACACCGCTTCAAATGACTTTTTCCAAGCACTCAAGTTTAATCCAATCTCGGCGGTTCACACGTATGACAGCTATCCATGGGTAAATGATGCAATGGTCTATGTAAAAGAAGGGAAATCTTATCAAGATCCTGCTATTCCACAATCCGTGAAGGATGAGGTTGGCAAAGGATTACAAGCGTATTATGCGGGTCAATTAACGCAGGACGATGTAATCAAAGCGCTTGACAAAGCTTGGAAGTCGTACAACAAAGTAAATAAATAATGACCTTTGGCTTGGGATGAAGTGGAGAAGAACATCCATCTTCGCTTCATCCCTTTACTTAGTAGAGACAAATAGGAGAGGGGCGGATACTATGCCGGTCAAGAGCTACAAAAAGTATATCTCATTATTAATGTTTGTTGGACCTGCATTCATTTTGTATGCCATCTTCTTGCTAATTCCAACGCTCGGAGGCATGTTTTACAGCTTTACCGATTGGAATGGCTTAAATAGGGATTATGACTTCATTGGCTTTGGAAACTTTGTCGAGGCGCTTGCCGAAGATCCCGATTTTGTAGGCTCCTTGTTTTTCACTCTGAAGTATGTCGTATTTATGGTTGTTCTACAAAATCTATTTGCTTTGCTGCTGGCTGTTTTTATAGAATCCCGCCGCAAAAGCAAAGGCTTTTTCCGTACTATATTTTTTATGCCGAACATGATAAGCACCATCATTAGCGCATTTATGTGGACGTTTGTATTCGCTCAAGTATTGCCTCAGATAGCTGAGAAGACAGCGTTTGCTTTCTTGGATCAAGCATGGATTGGGGATCCAAAGGTTAGCTTTTTCTCCATTCTGATCGTATCGCTTTGGAATGGTGTCGGATATATGATGATTATTTATTTGGCAGGCTTGCAGGGCGTTCCGCAAAGCTTAAAGGAAGCTGCAATGATTGATGGAGCATCTCCATTCCAAACGTTTCGCAATGTCACGCTGCCGATGATTACACATGCGATTACGATTTGTTTCTTCCTTACACTTAACGGTGCTTTTAAAGTATTTGAGGTTGTATACGGCTTGACTGGCGGAGGTCCAGGACGAAGCACGCAGGTCATCACGATGAATATATTCGAAGAAGCGTTCTCGAACAATTTCCGTTACGGCTACGCGAGTGCCAAGTCGGTCATTCTATTTCTCGTTATTTTAATTTTCACCTTTATCCAAATTCAAGTTATGAAGAGAAAAGAGGTGGAAGCATGAATAATAAAAAATCTAGCTCCTTTCTCATTACCATTATACTTTCAATCTGTGCCGCCATTTCCTTTTTCCCAATTTACTTAGCGGTTATTAATTCGTTCAAGACGCAAGGAGAGATGTTCAGCTCGTTCTTATCGCTGCCTACAAAAATTAATTTCAACAATTATGTCGATGCGTTCAAGGCAATTAATTTGTTGAACAGCACGCTTAATTCGATCATTATCTCCGTGCTTGGCATTGGAGGAATCGTATTATGTGCTTCATTGGCTGGTTATAAGCTTTCTCGCACTACCGGAAGGTTGAGCAATCTCATTTTCTTCTTATTTATCGCATCAATGCTCGTTCCGTTTCATTCGATTATGATCCCATTGACTAGAATGGCCAAAACGATGTCGGTACAAGGCAGCACGTATGGGCTTGCAATCATATATATTGGCCTTGGCGTCAATATGGCGATTTTCTTATACCATGGTTTTGTGAAGTCGATCCCGAGAGAGCTGGAGGAAGCTGCACAAATCGACGGCTGTAATGAATATCAAACCTTCTTCAAAATTATATTCCCGCTGCTTGTGCCGATCACGGTCACGATCGCGATTCTTGATTTTTTATGGATATGGAATGATTTCTTGCTGCCGCTGCTCATGCTGACGGATACAAGCAACTATACGCTTATCTTGTCTACAAACACATTGTTTGGTGAGTACAACAAGGAATGGTCGCTCATCCTGGCAGCACTTGTGCTGACCGCAATCCCTGTCATTATTATTTATTCTTTCTTTCAAAAATTTATTATGCACGGTATAGCTGAAGGGGCTATTAAAGGCTAGCTCCAAGTAGGGTGCGAATGCAAATTATCGAATTAAAGAAGGGGTTTATCTCATGAACAAATTGATGTATGGCGTTGCTTATTACGATGAATATATGCCTTATGAGCGTCTCGATGAAGATATCCGAATGATGAAGGAGGCTGGCATCAACGTCGTTCGAATTGCAGAATCAACGTGGAGCACACATGAGCCGCAAAACGGCGTATTTGATTTCTCTTCTGTTGATAAGGTGCTGGATGCGATGCACCAGGCAGAAATAGCGGTGATCGTAGGAACCCCCACCTATGCAGTGCCGGCTTGGATGATCAAGGAGCATCCAGATGTGCTTGCGGTTACACCTAGAGGTCCAGGGAAGTATGGGGCTCGTCAAATTATGGACATTACCAATCCGGCCTATCTTTATTATTCGGAGAGAATTATTCGCAAGCTAATTAGCCGCGTAAGCAAGCATCCAGCTGTAATTGGCTATCAGACGGATAATGAGACGAAGCATTATGATACGGCAGGGCCCAATGTTCAGCTGCAATTCGTCAAGTATATGCGAGAAACGTATGAAACGTTAGAGCGTGTAAATCGGATGTTCGGTCTGGATTACTGGAGCAACCGAATCAATAGCTGGGAGGAATTCCCGTCTGTAGTCGGTACAATTAACGGCAGCCTTGGTGCTGAGTTCGCTAAATTTCAGCGAAAGCTCGTCAACAACTTCTTATCCTGGCAAGTGGGTCTTGTAAATGAATATAAGCAGCCTGGACAATTCGTAACGCAAAACTTTGATTTTGAATGGCGAGGTTATTCATTCGGTGTTCAGCCTTCTGTAGATCATTTTGCAGCTTCAGAGCCTTTCGACATTGCAGGTGTAGATATTTATCATCCCTCGCAGGATGATTTAACCGGCATTGAAATATCATTTGGGGGCGATATGACGCGGTCGTTGAAACATGACAATTATTTGGTGCTTGAGACGCAAGCACAGGCTTTCCCGAATTGGACGCCGTATCCCGGTCAATTGCGGCTGCAAGCCTTCAGTCATATTGCATCGGGAGCGAACATGGTTGCTTATTGGCACTGGCATTCGATTCATAATTCATTCGAAACGTATTGGAAGGGATTGCTTAGCCATGACTTTATGCCGAACCCCGTTTATAACGAGGCCAAAACGATCGGTGCTGATTTCGCTAAACTGAGCAGCAAGCTTGTTGGTCTGCGGAAAACGAATCAAGTTGCCGTAATGGTCAGCAATGAAGCACTTTCTGCGATGGAATGGTTTAAGCTGCCTGATGGCAAAACGTACAATGATGTGGTCCGATCACTATATGATGAATTGTATGGATTGAATGTTGAAGTTGATTTCATTCAGCCGTCGTATAAGACGCTGAATGATTACAAGCTCATCATCGTCCCTGCATTGTACTCCGCTGCTTCCGAGCATCTGGAACGATTAAATGAATATGTTCGCGCAGGCGGACATGTCGTATACACCTTCAAGAGCGGCTTCACGGACGAGGTCGTTAAGGTTCGAGACTCGGTGCAGCCAGGTATCATTCATGAGGCATGCGGCATATCCTACAACATGTTCATAAAGCCAAATCAGGTTGGACTCAAAGGCAAGCTGATCGCTGAAAATGGTATGGATGCTCAGGTTGAATCCTGGATGGAGTTGATTATACCGACGACTGCGGAGGTGCTTGCCTATTACGATCATTCGCAATGGGGCGAATATGCAGCAATCACACATAATCAATATGGTGAAGGTACTGCAACCTATATAGGCTGCATGCCGGGAGCAGCTGTAGTTCGTGAGGCGCTGAGCCGCGTGTTGCGAGTTGCAGGGCTTTGGGAAGTGAATCAAGAACTAGCCTTTCCAATGATCACTAAGACAGGTGTGAACAGGAGCGGGAAGCGCATACGTTATTATTTTAACTATTCGAATGCGGCTGTCACACTCGTATATCAGCATCAAGGGGGCCTAGAGCTGCTTACGGAAAGCCCAGTTGAAACCGGTCAGCAATTGAACCTTGCACCATGGGGCATACTTATTATAGAAGAGTAGAATACAAAATAAGGCTGAAACAAGCGAGACTTGTTTCAGCCTTATTTGCGTACGCTAAATAGGGGATAAGCAACCAATTTCTGACCGTTTAACTTGACGTAACTTAATAACTTATGTAATATTACTTACGTAAAGTAACTAAGTGTTTCGGATAAAGACGTCATACGTCTTTCGATATAAATCGACGAAAGCGGTGTTTGTCATCAAAGAGGAAACAACGATTAATGGTCTAAAAACGAAGGAGCATATAGAAGAATTCGAATTTGGCATTTATACATTAGGCGATCTTAGCACTGATCCAGTAAATGGTACTTCTCTGAGCCCGAGAGACCGTATGAAAGAAATTATTGAAGCAGCGAAGCTTGCTGATGAGGCAGGTATTAATGTGTTTGGAGTAGGCGAGCATCATCGATTGGATTTCGTTGTAACATCACCTCCTGTCGTATTGGCAGCCATTGCTCAAGTAACGAAACAAATTCGGCTGACTAGTGCAACTACGGTGCTTGGAACCTCTGATCCGGTAAGAGTTTTTGAAGATTTCTCTTCTTTGGACCTGCTGTCCGATGGACGAGCAGAAATGATTGCTGGGCGGGGAGCCTATGTAGAATCGTTCCCTTTGTTCGGTTATGATCTCGGCGATTATAAGGAACTATTTTATGAGAAAATCAACCTGCTTCTAAAGCTCAATGAAACCGAGCGAATGACCTGGAGCGGTCGTTTTCGTTCTGCGCTTAACGATGCTGAAATTGCGCCTCGTCCGCTTCAAGCTCGTTTGCCGGTATGGATTGGTGTAGGAGGTACTCCTCAGAGCGCTGAGCTGGCCGGCAGTCTGGGAGCAGGAATGGCGCTTGCGATACTTGGCGGCAATCCTGAGTATTTCAAATCGCTTGTTGACGTTTATCGTACTGCGGGCATACAAGCAGGGCATAAGCGGGACACTCTTAAAGTGGGGATAACTAGCCATGGTTATATTGCCAATACAACGGAGCAGGCTAAGGATGAATATTATCCTTATTATGCGAATTACTTGCACGAATTTATGGGTGGCAAAGAACGAGGAGAGAAGCTGTCAAGAGAACGCTTCGAGCAGCTGGCAAGTCCTGTGAATGCACTCGCGGTAGGCAGTCCGGAGTTGATTGTTCAGAAAATTTTGGCGCAGCATGAGTTGTTTGGCCATACAAGGTTTATGGCGCAGTTCGATATTGGAGGCATTCCCTTCTCCAAAGTAGCGACTTCTATTGAATTATTCGCTGCGAAGGTGATGCCGGTTGTTCGCAAAGAGCTGGCAAAGAAACATTCCAACTAATAAAATGGTATGACAAATAGACTGCCGCTGGCTTCCTAAGCCCGCAGGCAGTTTTTTTTCTTCTCACGAAAGCTTATAGCCGTTTGAGTGAAGGAGATGGTACAATCGTAAGAAAACAGCATGCAAGGGAGATTAATATGGAAGCTTCCAGACTAGATGAATTAAGACAAGGCATTGATCATTTGGATCAACAAATTATTTCTTTGTTAGCCAAACGGTTTCAATTGACAGAAGAGGTTGGTATATATAAAGCAAGCAACAAGCTCGCTGCGCAGGATTCGAGCCGGGAGGCTGAGCAATTTGATAAAATCGAGGGTCTAGCTGCATCGTGCGGTCTGAATCCACAATATGCGAGCGCAATTTATAGACGCTTAATGGACGTTGTTATTACGCGGCACATAGAAATAGAGAATGGTAGGAAGGACTGATATCGATGATCGTATACGAGAAGGAAGAGTCGTTTATTCTGATCGCGCAGCATGATCATGCTCGTATTTCGGGAGATCTTGTTTCTGCATGGCAAGATGAATTGTTTCATAGCGCGGAACGCAGAGAAGAGCTGGCGTATGCCGCTTATGAGCATGATAGCAGCTGGATTGACCTAGACCGTATTCCGTTATGGAATGATGCCGTGCAGGCCCCCTTTTCGTTTCGCGATTATCCGGGCAATATTCGATTTTTCTTTTATTCCAGAGGACTGGACCGCGTGCAAGAAACAAGCGAATATGCGGCATTGCTCGGCAGTATTTTGTATACGACGCTGGCTGAGAGGTTCAGAAATGAAGATACCGTTCCTTTTGTTGAACGAGAGTTCTCTCGTCAGAGTGCGATTATCGAGCGGCTTCAGCTGGATGTGAAGCTGCTTCAGCTGCATGCGAAGGCGCTGCTGCTTTGTGATGAGCTTTCCTTATTTGTATGTATGGATCAGCCAGGCACGCCAAGACAAAATTACGAATGGTTCGCTAACGGATTCCCGTATTGGTTCGATCGATCAGGCCAAACGTCCTTGATTGCCGATTGGAAGGATCATTCAACGATTACACTAGATCCGTTTCCTTTCAGTAAAGAAGTCGAAGCCTCGCTCTTCTATAAGGAGGTAAGCAAGGCTTCCATTGGCGCAAACGGTATCGCAGCTGCTTATCAGCGCGAGCAGCTGAAGGAGCATAAGCTAATATTTCGATCAAAGCGGATCGAATAAATCGTAAGAACTTCTACTTAATGGGTCCCATCGCGCGGATGGTTAAATCAACCTTTATATTGATGTCAGCATCCGCCAGGGCCTCCCCCCAATGGTCCTCTACTTTCATAAATTGCTTGTAATGATAGGCTCTGGCATATACACCTAATCCAATGGGGTCCAAATTATTTTTTTGCAGCTTTTTTATTAGAGCTTCATATTGCTTTTGCATAAGATTGTTCAATTCCTTCTCAAGCCAAGTCGATTCACTTGAAATGTCGATTGGGAATAGATGCTCTGAGAGTCCCACTGTTGTTTTGACCAGAATATTAAAAATAAATCTGTCGTTTTTATAAGCGGTTTTGATTTTCAACTTTACTTTTCCACCTGTGAAGCTGACGGTATCCGTCGCGAAAGGCCCGCTGACAGACTTGCCTGGTATCCGGTAGGATAAGCTATATCCAGCGTCTGCTTGCTTCTGCAAAATATTTAGCAGCACGGTTTCTTGTGCACCTAATGAAAGGACATATTTTCCTCTTGAATTTAATAGAGCAGAGCCTTTGAGCACAACTTTTTTGTTTACTAACTTCACCTCTGCGATGTAGGGGGTGAGTCCTTTATCATAAAATTGCCGGTGAAATTCTTGGACAGTTGTCGCATACGTCTCTGATCTTTTTGTTTTGGTGTCGATCATGTTGCGGAGTAATATAGGCAGCAGCGGTTGATCAGGCGGATTCAAATAAATGAGATCCTTTACAGGACCATCAACAGCAATAACGCGGTCCGTAACCGTATTTCGTGCATCACGAAAAAGGACATCAAGCATTGGAAACCAATCCTCGTATTTCAAAAAATGTCTGCCAAGCAAAACCACCTGATAATTTCGGCCTTGGTTTGACCCGCCTGTTTGGGCATCCTGAATCGATCTCGACTGGCGAAGCGTGTCAGCCTCACCAGCAATTTCTTGGCCTTTTTTCTTAATGTTTTTGCTAAATACGGGAATAGAGGAGTAAAAATGGAACTTCTCATTTTCATCTAAATCCATGCCGAGAGCGAGTGGAGTAGCAGCCTCTTCCAAACTCAGCTGATCAGTGCATGCGGATGATGCAAGGCAAACGGCAAGCAGTATTAGGCTAGCCCCCACGGTTCGCAGTTTCATAAGCGACTCCTCCTGTGAAGCTTTTTATAAAGCAAAATATAAATAAGCAAGAGGGAAGGCAGGATATATTCCATTCCAAATCCAAAAATAGCAAGCCATGTTACCAGCGTATTGCTCTGATTAAAGGTAGGCATATAAAAGTATGTGCCGATTGCGAGTAGGATACAGAGAAGTCGAAGCGGCACACGATGATCCTTTAATCCAAAAGCATAGGATACGCAGAGGGAAACGAAATAAGGGATGGAATCCATACCATCGAGAATACAAAGATATAAAAAGAAATGAAAGGCACCTCGATACGTTCAATGAAACGAAATTCTATCGTTTTTAAAATACTGATAATCGGATCATTAAACAAAGTCGCTTCATGCGGGCTGAAGTAGATATAGCAGATGATCGTAATAAAGAGATATACCGCCATAGTAAGTGTATTGGATATAAATAGAGCAGGAGCGGCTTTTTCTTTATGTTTTAAATAGGGATACAAAATAAATACCGATGAAATGCCAAGGCTTGGGTAAACCGTGGCACTCACTGCAGAAAGAACGGGCATGAAGCCTGCTTTGAATAGCGGCAGTAAATTGAGCCAATGGGCATATTTTAACGTGAACAAGTAAACAAAGGGCAGCCAGCAGGAAATAACAACAATGAGCTCTGCATATCTGCCAATAATGCGCGGACCGGCGATGGCTACTTTATAAGCTGGAATTAAAAGTAAAATTAATAATACATAGCCCTGGGTATTTGGCATTAGCCATGTTTTTATAATAAGGATTGCGCGTATCAAGCCATCGTATAGAAGATGCAGAAAAAAGAGGGCTAGCACAAGCGCAAAGCCTTTGCCGAACCATTTTCCTACCATTGTGGATAACGCATCCATCAATGTTTTGCCAGAGCAATTTTTCATGACCATAACGATAATATAGCTGCAAAAGATGTTTATGGCATAGCCAAGCGGAATGGCAAGCCAACCATCGGTGCCAGCAATCTCGGCTAATTTTCTCGGCAAGGATAGGACGGCAACGCTGATTTGAATGCCGGAAATGATAAAAATGAATTGCATGGAGGTGATGGTGTCTTTCGCCATACTTTTCAAAGGTCGTCCTCCTGTTGTGGGGTTGTAGTTTGACGTATGTCTTGTAACGGCAATGTGCTTGTGGGTCGTTTTTTCATTAACCAAAGTGGTGCGCGAATCAGGGTGTCCTTCCAATCTGAGAAACGAACAGGGGCAAACGGGGTACCATAGGGCATGCCCAGTGATTTGAGAGTCAATAGATGAGCGATCATGACCATCAAGCCAACAATAATTCCAACAAAGCCGAACAAGGAAGCAAGAATCATAAGCCCAAAACGAATCAGGCGGACGGCTGCAACCATATCGTAGTTTGGCAAGATAAAGGATGATATCGCGGTGAACGCTACAACAATGACCATTACGTTGCTTATTAAGCCTGCTTGAACGACAGCTTGTCCAAGCACGATCCCTCCTACAATGCCAACGGTCTGACCGACGGGAGCCGGAAGTCGAACCCCTGCTTCACGCAGCATTTCAAGAGTGATTTCCATAATAATTGCCTCTACAAACGGAGGGAAAGGTACTTGACCGCGTGATTCGCCTAATGTTAGCAGCAGCTTCATCGGAATAATTTCAAAGTGATAAGAAACAATACCGATGTAAACTGCAGGCAGAAATGCAGCGGTTATAAATGCGAATAGCCGCAGCAATCTCAAAAAAGTAGCGATAGACCATCGGGAGCTGTAATCATCTATATTTTGAAAATAGGAAAAGAAGCCAACAGGAGCTACAAGCACGCTTGGTGAGCGGTCAACAACAACGACACATCGCCCTTGCAAAATTTGCGAAGCAGCTGAATCAGGCCTCTCTGTTAATACAAACTGTGGGAAGAGGGAGTATGGATTATCCTCGATAAGCTCCGCCAGCTCACCTGTATTCAATATGACGTCTACCTTGACTTTCTTAATCCGATCTTCAAGCTCGTCTATTAAGCTGGGGGTTCATAACATCTGCCAGATACATAATCGTTAGACTCGTTTGACCTCGTTCACCGATGACCAATCTTCTCATTTTCAGCTGATGGCTCGGGATATAGCGACGTACCAGTGCAATGTTGACCCCGCTGGTTTCCACGAAGCCTTGATGGGCGCCTTTCAAAGAGGTTTCTAGTTGCGGATCCTCGATTGCACGCTGCGGCCAGCCGCTAGTGCCAAGAATATAGGCGTACTCTCTTCCCTCAATAAACAGCACGCTGCTGCCAAGTAGAATAGATAGCTCGATAGATGTAAATTCGGACTCTTTCTCCATATGGCCAACCGCCAGGATAGGCTCATCGCCAGGCTTTCCATCATTGGATTCGAGCTGCAGCGGACGAAGCACATCATTATTTAATGCAGGTCGATCGGTCAATCCATTGAGATAAATAAGGGCGGCGGATTCGCTAGTATGCTTGATCGTAAGCTTTCTAATTACCATATCTGGTGTTTCGGAAAAGATGCTTTCTATCCGGAGTATATTTTCTGTGAGGTCTGAGCGAATTAGATCTGAGGGATCGGATGTTTTTTTCTCGGTTTTATTGTTTTTCAAGGAATAGTCCTCCATTTCTCATCGCAGACATCGTTCGCTTGTTTATTTTGCCACGGTTTTCCATAGCTATACGCAGTCAATACAAATACCCTCTTGCTTCTCAGCAAGAGGGTAAGAGGATCAAATATGAGTAAAAAGCAGTCGTGAAAACCTAGGAGGAGCCTGCTTTGAATAAGGTCGCTATCGAGCCGCCTTCTGTAATAATCTTGATAGCAGTAGCAAGCAACGGTGACATTGGCAATACTTTAAACTTATCAGAATGCACTTCGCTAATTGCAATCGTGTCCGTTATGATAACTTCACGAATGTTAGGATGATCAAGCTTCTCAAGCGCATTGGCAGAAAATAGTCCATGCGTTGCACATATGTAAGAATCATGAGCGCCTTTTTTCTTAAGCGCCTCAACAACATTGACAATTGTGCTGCCCGTATCGATTAAGTCTTCAATAATGATAGGCGTCATATCCTCAACATCACCGATAATATGCGTAATTTCAGACTGGTTATGAGCAGGACGATTTTTAATCATGATCGCGAATGGGCAATCAAGCAGCCCTGCTAGCTTCTCAGCGGTTGTTGCTCGTCCCGCATCTGGCGATACGACAACGGGATTCTTAATTTTTTTGTCTCTTAGATAGGAAATGATCAAATCGAGCGCCGTTAAATGATCGACGGGAATGTCGAAGAATCCTTGAATTGGATCGGCATGTAAATCAACAGTAACGATCCGATTAGCACCAACGGTTGTCAATACGTCTGCAACCAGCTTAGCGGAGATCGGCTCGCGCGGGGCGGATTTTCTTTCTTGACGAGCATAGCCGTAATACGGCATCACGATATTGATGGTTTTGGCTGATGCACGCTTTGCGGCATCAATCATAACGAGCGTTTCGATTAAGTGCTCATTTACGGGATGAGAAAGTGATTGTACGATAAATACATCACAGGTACGTATGGATTCACCATAGGAAACATGAATCTCACCGCTTTGCAGCCTCGATATGGCAACATTGCCTAGTGGAAGTTCAAGTTCCTTGCACATCTCTTCTGCCAGCTTTGGATTTGAAGTGCCGGAAAAAATTTTAACCTTTTGCATGAGAGCCTCCTTAAAACTACGATAAGCGACATTCTTCGTTCAATCATAACAAACTAAGCGGTGGAGAACAAATTATAACTGCTTTATTTAAGGATGGGTACCCATAACGAATGGGGATAAGTACTTTGGTGCTGTAGGTTTGGAAGCAAAAAAGAATTGACTTTAATAGCAGAAACATGCTTTTATTATGTAGACCAATCGTTATAATTAAGGAGGAATTGAATGTCGGAAAAACAAAATACACGCAATATGATTATTGATACAGCGTCAAGGCTGTTTTTCACAAAGGGGTATCACGCCACGGGGCTAAGCCAAATTATTAAAGAGAGCAATTGTCCGAAGGGCTCCCTTTATTATTATTTTCCGAACGGAAAGGAAGAGCTTGTACTGGAGTGCATTAATAGTACAAGAGAACACGTTATGGAGAAATGGAAAATTAAATTTGCTGCTTATGAAGATCCAGCTGAAGCTGTACAAGCATTCGTTGTAGCTATAGCGGAGGAAGCAGAGAAAATGGATTACCAAGGCTATATGCCATTCAGCTTATGGATGGCGGCAGAAACCTCTTGTATCAGTGAGACGCTTAGAGCTGCTGGACAAAACGTATTTACATCATGGCAAGGTTTAATATCCGAGCGTTTGTCCGAGAGAGGGATGGATGAGCAAAGAGCGGCGGATGTAGGGATTGTTCTTGTTTCTTTGCTTGAGGGTGCTCTGATCTTAGCGATTACGAGCCGGAACAAGCAGCCTTTATTAACCGCAGCCAAAACCATCCCGTACTTGATTAACAAATGTCCTACTCTCTGAGAAGGAAACATGACTAGAAAGTTAGATTATAGGAGAGTGAAATGCTTGCAAGCATCGATGTCAAAAACACAACAAAATACGGGACAAAAATATAAAGTACTCCCTATTATGATCTCATTATTATTAAGCGGATTTATTGGAATGTTCAGTGAAACCGCCTTAAATGTAGCTTTAACTGACCTCATTCAAATATTTAAAATTACTGCACCAACGGTACAATGGCTGACGACAGGATATTTGCTTACACTTGGTATCTTAGTGCCTTTATCGGGTTTATTGCTCCAGTGGTTCTCGACAAGGCAGCTATTTATTGCAGCTGTAAGCTTCTCTATTTTGGGCACGCTTATTGCGGCGCTTTCGCCGAGCTTCGAGCTGTTGATGACGGCACGTGTTATTCAGGCTATAGGCACAGCGTTATTGCTGCCTCTGATGTTTAATACGATACTGATTATTTTTCCAGCAGAGAAACGTGGAGCAGCAATGGGTGTAATCGGACTTGTCATTATGGTCGCGCCTGCAATTGGTCCTACGATTGCCGGTCTCCTGATTGAGAACCTTAGCTGGCATTGGATTTTCTGGGTATCGCTTCCCTTTCTCGTGATTGCTTTGCTGTTCGGCATACTCTATATGCAAAATGTATCCACCATTACGAAACCGAAAATTGATATTTTTTCACTCGTGTTTTCTACACTTGGCTTCGGCGGCATCGTATTTGCTTTTAGCAGCGCTGGAGAAGATGATGGCGGGTGGGGCAGTACGAAGGTAGTTTCCTTCATGATCATTGGTATAGCAGCACTGATTATTTTCGCGATTCGCCAATTGACGATGAAGCAGCCAATGATGAACCTGCGAGCTTTCAAGCATCCCATGTTTGTTGTTGGTACACTTATGGTTTTTATTTGTATGATGGTTATTTTATCGTCGATGCTCGTGCTGCCAATGTATTTGATCAGCGGACTCGGACTAAGTGCACTAACTGCAGGTCTTGTCTTGCTGCCTGGGGGTCTTATTAACGGTATTATGTCTCCGATTATGGGAGGCCTGTTCGATAAATACGGTCCAAAATGGCTGGTTATTCCAGGACTGGTTATTGTAGCTGCGGTGCTTTGGTTTTTCTCGGGCATTACAACAGCGTCAACTTTAACGCTAATAATCATACTTCACTCTTGTTTGATGATCGGTATTTCCATGGTATGGATGCCAGCGCAAACCAATGGTTTGAATCAGCTGCCGCGGGAGCTTTACCCTGATGGAACTGCGATTATGAATACCCTCCAGCAGGTTGCCGGCGCTATTGGTACGGCGGTTGCAGTTAGTATTATGACGGCTGGCATGACCAGCTTCATGAAAAATGCAGCAGATCCTACAGATCCGGCAAATGCTCCGCTTGCAATGACTGCGGGTATTCAGAATGCATTTATTTTTGCCATGATCGTTGCGATTGTAGGCTTAATCGTCTCTTTCTTCATTAAACGCGTGATTGTAAGCAAGCAGCATTAATATTCTCCAAACCAAGAGGCAGTCCGTGTGAGGACTGCCTCTTGGTTTTATTTTCTTTTCTCCTGTACTTTGGAAAGCAAATCAATGAATTGGTTGGGGCAATAACATGCCAATTGGACGGTTACAGCAAGGAGTGATCGTTATATGATGGTGCTATACAGTAATGAAAGTACAACTTTCTTGGGAGTAAAAGAAGGAGACAGCGATTATGAGCGAACGAAATGTAAGGGTGGCAGTCGTTCAGGCGGCTCCAATTTTATTTGATAAACAATCAGCCTTTCAGAAAGTCGCTGCCAGTGCAAAGGAAGCGCAGGCACAAGGCGCCAAATTGCTAGTATTTCCTGAAGTATTTATTGGTGGCTATCCAAGAGGTCTGTCCTTCGGTGCCAGAGTCGGCAGCCGTACGATGGAGGGGCGCAAGGATTGGGCAAGATATTGCGATAGTGCGATTGCTATTCCTGGAACAGATACTGATTTGCTAGCGGAAATCGCCAAAGAAACGGGGTTATACTTAATCGTTGGTGTCGTGGAGCGCGATCAGGAGTATAGTGGCTCTACGTTATATAACAGCATTGTTTATATCGGTCCAGATGGACAGCTGCTTGGCAAGCATAGGAAGCTGATGCCAACGGGCTCAGAGCGGCTTTTATGGGGCAATGGTGATGGAAGCACACTTACGGTCATCGAAACGCCGTTCGGGCGGATTGGCGGATTGATTTGTTGGGAAAACTATATGCCACTGGCCAGAACGGCCATGTATGCAAAGGGAATAGATATTTTGGTGACGCCGACAGCGGATGCGAGAGATACATGGCAATCGACGCTTAAGCATATTGCATGCGAAGGAAGATGTTATGTATTGTCGAGCAATCAGTATGTGACAAAGGCGTCGTACCCGATCGATTTGAACGGTTATTCTGAGCTTGAACAGGATTCTGATCCTCTTTGCCGAGGCGGGAGCGCGATTGTAGATCCCTTAGGCGAATATGTAACGGAGCCGGTTTATGGGCAAGAGACTATTATATATGCGGATTTGGATATGTCGCTCGTAACAGCAAGCCGTTTTGACTTTGATGTTGTTGGGCATTATAATCGACCTGATGTGTTTAAGCTGTCCGTTAATGAATCGAAGCAAAGCATTGTTACTTTCAATTAGATAAGTTAAACAATAAATTTACGTTTTGCTTCACAAAACTAAGCATATGCTTACGAAGTAATTTTTTCTTCAAAAAAATTTTCAGGAGGAGATCAAATGGGAGTACCAGTTGGCGTTTGGGTCGCCTCGGCCATCATTGTAATCGTGTTAGTGTGGATGACCATTTGGATTACAAATAAAGCTTATTCGCGCAGATGGGAAGATTCGGACAAAGAGGATAAGGGCAGGCACTATTAGTCACCTTGAGTAATCCAAATCAGGATGCCGGGTATGAAATTCCCCTCATCATGCAAATAATGCTACAATAGTAGAAAAACATGAGGGGAAGAGATCGGGCGTGCAGTACGAGCTGTACCTCGGATAACTAATGGATGATACGGAACCTCTTGAAACGAAGCAATGTGCAAATTGCAACGAAATAAAACCCATTACACATTTTTTGCGTCGAACGGGTAAACGCTCAAGCACTGGATCACGCCGTGGTACTTGCCGAGCTTGCAGGCAGGTGAAGCTCGCTGCTATTTCATCGCCTACCCTACAAATCATAGACCTCAAAGCGATAAGCAGGAAAGCACATGCGAGCAAGCTGTTGCTCTCGCCCTCACCGCCTAGCAGCCTGCTGCCGAAAGATGCCTCATCGTTAAGAATGACTCGTCAGGGGACAATCTGGATGAGAGGCAGGACGGACAAGGGACGACGCTGGTATCAAGAAATCGAGTTAGCGCTTGCGGTAACACTGGTGGAGGAGCATGCTGCGGTAATCATTAATCGACACACCATTCGCCGTTTGTACAGCAACAAAGATTTTCGTCGCTATATTTTGGAGCGGGATCGATTTATTTGTTATTTTTGCGGGGAATTCGGTGACACCATCGACCATCTGCTGCCGCGCGCCAAAGGCGGTCATACGACGCCAATCAACTGTGTCTGTGCTTGTAATGCATGCAATCAGTCGAAGGCTGATCAGGATCTGAATGCGTTTATGAAATTTGAAGACAATTCCGATTCATCAAGCATGTAATAAAAAGATGATTAATCATCAAATAATATAAAGAGGAAGAGCACTAACGATACCTTCGTTTATGCTCTTCCTCTTTGTTTTATCAGCTTCTAGTCATAAGCTCAGCCTTAGTGATAGATAGAATGGTTACTTTTTTCCTTGTTTGTTATTTTGTTATGTTCTTAAAATATAAAGTTTATCTTGAGTTTACAAGTGATTTATACGAAAAATACGGCTTTTATCGTTATTATATTTTTAATTTGAATAACAAAAACAAAACAATTGACCATATTTGTTTGTGGTGATATGTTTGTTATGTTCTATTTTATGAGATATTAGTGAAATTGCTAGGAAGACATAGATTTCAGGAGGATACGATGAAAAAATCACAGCTATTGCTTAACAATTGGAAATTTAAAGCTTGCCAAGATAACGAATGGATGCAAGCTATCGTACCAGGGTGTGTACATACGGATCTGCTTCGCAATGGGGTGATCAAAAATCCATTCTATGGGACTAACGAGCATGATTTACAGTGGATCGACAAACTTGATTGGGAATATGAAGCTCGGTTCGATGTGGAGACGGACTTGTTCCACGCATCTTCATTAGAGCTCGTGTTCGATGGACTGGATACCTACGCAGACGTTTATGTGAATGGTACACCTATTTTGTCCGCAGATAATATGTTTAGAACGTGGAGAGCCGATGTCAAAGCAGTAGTTGCAGAGAAGGATAATCGTGTATTAATCAAATTCCGCTCACCTGTGCAAGAGGATCTGCCGAAAATCGAGAAGCTTGGCTACAATTTGCCGGCATCGAATGATCAATCAGAGCTAGGAGGGCTTGGCGCTCAGAAGATTAGTATTTTCGCAAGGAAAGCGCCTTATCATTACGGATGGGATTGGGGTCCTAGGTTTGTTACGAGCGGAATATGGCGTGAAGCTAGACTTGAAGGCTGGTCAGACAGCCAAATTATTGACGTATATGTGAAGCAGGAGCATGTAAGTGCTTCGCAGGCCAGCTTGATCGTTGATGTTGAAATTGAGTCAGCGAATGTTTGGAACGGTTTGGTGAAGATCAGCACAGAAGGTCAGATTTGGGAGCAGGAGGTTCATTTGCAGCAGGGCATCAATGTGGTTCATGTTCCAGTTGTGATTGAGGGGCCTAAGCTGTGGTGGAGCAGAGGTCTCGGCGATGCTTATCTGTACACCTTTCAGGCGGAATTGTTTGAGGTGAAGCAATGTGTAGCTGCCAAAACCGTTCGAATTGGACTCCGCTCGATTCGATTGGTACGTGACAAGGATGCAGCAGGAGCAACGTTTTATTTTGAGCTGAATGGCGTACCTGTGTTTGCTAAGGGCGCTAATCATATTCCGAATGACAGCTTCATCACTGATGTGTCGGATGAGCGCTATCGACATGAAATTGTGACAGCCGCTGAATCCAATATGAATATGCTGCGCGTTTGGGGCGGCGGTATTTATGAGCAATCTGTTTTTTATGAGCTATGTGATGAGTATGGCATTTTAGTGTGGCAGGATTTTATGTTCGCATGCAGCATGTATCCGGGAGATCAAGCTTTTCTCGACAATGTCCGTATTGAAGCGGAGGAAAATGTAAAGCGCCTGCGCAATCATCCTTCGATTGTGCTCTGGTGCGGCAATAATGAGATTGATTCGGCTTGGGCGGAATATGATGAGGAAGGCGGCTGGGGCTGGAAAAAGGACTATACGAAAGAGCAGCGCACAGTGATCTGGGCTGATTATGAGGCGTTGTTCCATCATATTTTACCGGAAGCGGTTGCTGCCTTCGCTCCTGGAACTCAATATTGGCCATCTTCGCCGCTCATTTCTCTAACCGGAGATATTAATCAGCATGCTCATCCGTTATCCACAGAAGGAGACGTTCATTATTGGGGTGTATGGCATGCGGTTGAGCCGTTTGAGAACTATAAGCTGAAAATCGGACGCTTTATGAGTGAATATGGCTTTCAGTCGTTCCCTGAATATGATACGGTTATGACCTTTGCAACGGAGCAAGACTTGGCACTTGATTCGAAGGTGATGCGTGCCCATCAGAAAAATGGCGATGGCAATCGTCTTATTAAAGAGTACATGGATATTTATATGAGCGAGCCGAAGGACTTCACTTCGTTTCTCTATATGAGCCAGGTTCTGCAAGCGGAAGCAATGAAAATGGCCATTGAAGCACACCGCAGGAGCATGCCTTATTGCATGGGGACACTGTATTGGCAAATGAATGATTGTTGGCCGGTTGCCTCGTGGGCAGGTATGGATTATTACGGCAAGTGGAAGGCGATGCAGTATTATGCCAAAAAAAGCTTTGCCGATACGATGATATCCTTCGATAAGCTGGCTGACGGAATGATAAATATACATGTCGTAACGGATTCGCTTGCGCCCGTTGCAGGTGAGCTGCGGATAACATTATATGATTTTTCCGGTGTACAGCTTAAGCAAATTACGGCCAAGGCAGAGGTACCGGGCAACAGCGCCGCAATTGTCAGTTCAATTAACGAGCAGGAATGGTTGACTGGCCTTGAAGAAGGCAGCGTTGTTCTGTATGCAGAGCTAGTTCAGGGCAGCTTGCTGGTAGATAGCAAGGAGTATTATTTTGTAAATTCGAAAGATCTGAAACTGACCATGGCTGCTGTTAGCATAAAAGAGGTGGAAGGCAGCGACGGCACTGAGTTTGAGCTTGCGTCAGACTCTCTGGCGAAGCAGGTTTGGCTTACTGCAGAGCATGAGGGCATGTTCTCTGACAACTATTTTGATCTTATTCCGGGCGTGACGAAGCTGGTGGAGTTCCGATTGCGGGACAGCGGCGAAGCGGCAAGCAAGCCGGCAGCAGCAGGCAGGATAGGGGCTCGTTCCATGATTGATTTTTTGAAAATTATTGAAAAATAAGCGTTTCGCTGAGGATGAGAGCGAAGCTTTGATGTAAGTAGGCGCTAGAGAGTGGCTGTGTCATCTCGAGGCCACTGAAAAAGTCCTTTAATTAAAAACAGGGTACTCTTCCGCAGAGATGCGGAAGAGTACCCTGTTTTCTTGTATAATAGAGGTAACAATAAACAGGCGGTGACCCGGATGATTTCAAATCAACAAAGCTTAAACCTTAGTCCTTATATGGGCATATACGATATCGTTGTCCCTAAAGATAATATGCTTCGAGAGATTAATGACCTTGTGGATTTCTCTTTTATCCATGAAGAGTTAGAAGTGAATTATTGTTTGGACAATGGTCGAAATGCTGTTCCCCCTATTCGGATGTTTAAATATTTGTTATTGAAATCCATCTTCGATTTATCGGACGTAGATGTGGTTGAACGCTCAAAATACGACATGTCTTTTAAATATTTCTTAGATATGGCGCCAGAAGACGCAGTTATCAATCCCAGTTCATTAACGAAGTTTCGCAAGCTTCGCTTGAAAGATATCCTTCTGCTCGATATGCTTATCCAAAAAACAGTAGAAATCGCCTTGGAAAAAGAACTCATTAAAAGCAAATCAATCATCGTAGATGCGACACATACAAAAGCAAGATATAATCAGCAATCGCCGAAGGAATTCTTAATCGAGAAATCAAAATTACTTCGCAAAGCTGTCTACCAGATCGACGAATCGATGAAAGAGAAATTTCCATCGAAAACAACAACCAACGAATTAACAGATGAATTGGCGTATTGTCAAAAAGTGATTGCGGTTGTTGAAAAGGAAGAAGCCATCAGCCAATATCCAAAAGTTCAGGAAAAGCTGAACTACTTGAAAGAGATAGTAGCGGATCATCATGAGCAATTGCAACTCTCAAACGACACGGATGCTCGTGTGGGACACAAGTCAGCCGATTCTTCCTTCTTTGGTTACAAAACACATATTGCCATGAATGAAGAGCGAATCATCACTGCCGCTATCGTGACAACGGGAGAAAAGAATGATGGAAAGCAATTGCAAACCTTGATTGAGAAGAGTATAGAAACAGGTATGGAGATTGACACCGTTATTGGGGATACCGCTTATTCAGAAAAGGATAATATCCAGTACGCCAATGAAAACGAACTTAAACTGGTATCCAAATTAAATCCAATGATTTCAGATGGCGCTCGTCGTAAAGAGGACGAATTTGATTTCAATAAAGATGCAGGCATGTACGTGTGCAAAGCTGGACATATGGCCATCCGCAAGGCAAGAACTGGAACAAAGAATGTAGCGAAAAACCAAGTCAACACCTTTTATTTTGATATAAACAAATGTCAGCAATGTCCTTTCAAAGATGGCTGCTATAAAGAAGGAGCAAAGACAAAGACGTACTCGGTTAGCATTAAATCAGCAGAACATAGCGGACAAAAGGAATTTCAAGATAGTGAGTACTTCAAAGAGAAGGCAAAAGAACGCTATAAAATTGAAGCGAAGAATAGCGAACTAAAGCACCGACACGGGTATGATGTAGCCGATGCCTCGGGTTTATTAGGAATGGAGATGCAAGGTGCCGTGGCGATATTCACGGTCAATGTGAAGCGGATATTGAAACTAATGAAGTAGAATAGGGCAGAAAATGCATAAAACAAGGCTAATTCTCATTCAATCTCGAATGGAATTAGCCTTTGTTTTGTGCAGAGACATGCTTGTGCATTTAAAAACGACAGATTTTCAGTGGCCTGTGTCATCTCTGGCGTCTTTTTTTTTGAAATATAGGAAAGTAGATCAATTCGCCGTACTTTCTCTATATTTCTCCGGAATGAAACGCGCCACCGCCATAAGGACGGCGAAAACCGTTCCACCTCGCCTCACAACTTTACCGCGACACAGAATTAATGTATTATCATAATAAAGCAATATGACTATATTAGATGAAGGTGATTTTATTTATGAAAGAGAAGCTTGAGGTTCAGCCGCGCAAAGCATTGGATATCATGAAGCCGTATTCGCCAGGAAAGCCGATATGGGAGGTGCAGGAGGAGCTTGGATTGGAGCGAGTAATTAAGCTTGCGTCTAATGAAAACCCGCTGGGGCCGTCTCCGAAAGCGCTGGAAGCGATACAAGGGGTACTTACAGATCTTCATCGCTACCCGGACGCTCAGACGATCGGTTTGAAGCGTAAAATTGCAGAGCATTATGATCTTAGCAGCAATCAAGTTATTGTAACGAATGGCGGCGATGAGCTGATTACGCTCGTATCGGAAGCTTTTTTGGATGCTGGTGATGAAATCATCATACCGGGACCTACGTTTAGTGAATATGAATTCGGTGCACAGATCATGGGAGCAAGAGCGGTAACGGTTCAGCTTAAAGAAAATTTTGATTATGATCTAGCGTCTATTTTATCTGCTGTAACTGATCGCACAAAAATCGTATATTTATGCTCGCCCAATAATCCAACAGGTACCATATTGTCCAAAATAGTGCTAAAGCAGCTGCTTGATGCGTTGCCCAAACGAGTTCTCGTAATGCTTGATGCAGCGTATAGTCATTTTGTTTCAGTAGAGGATTATTCCGATGGGATGGAATTTGTACGGGCGGGCTATCCTTTGCTGGTCTTAAAAACCTTCTCTAAAATTTATGGACTTGCCGGCATTCGGGTTGGTTTCGGAGCTGCATCTGAACAAATTATTCAAAATATCCTTCAGGTGAAGGAGCCTTTTAACGTAAATGCTCTGGCACAAGCGGCGGCCGCAGCTGCAATTGATGATATTGATCATATCTCGCGTTCGCAAGCGCTAGTGAAGGAAGAGCGTGAACGATTATATGAAGCTTTCCGCCAGCTCAGCATTGAGTATACGGTTAGTATGAGCAACTTCGTGCTCGTCAAGCTAGGAGAAAGAGCAGAAGCTATTTATGAGCAGCTAATGGCACGAGGAATCATCGTTCGTCACGCGGGAATTTGGTCACTGCCGGCGTATATTCGTATTTCTATCGGAACGGCTGAGGAGAACGATATTTTGGTATCAGTGCTCAAAGAGCTTCTATAATGACGAAGTAAGTTAGAGAGCAAGGTGAGAAGAGCGGGACAGAGCCGCAGTCTTTCTAAAGTGCAGGATAGTGCCGTAGTTGGTTAGATGGTTAGTTGGGAGAGCCCGCTGAAAGGAGCGTTGGCGGACTGGCTGGTGGGTTTGTTATAGGTTATTCATAAATTCACCCCGAGCACGAACCCCGGCTTCCTCCACACGCCAGCTATCCTGCACATTAGCACTAACTTCGCACTTTTTAGCCTCATCGAGCAGCCTATCCTGCACCTATGCATTAGAATAGCTTAGTTTCAGCTTAAGACATGTCTGTAAGGCTGCCTATATTGCGGGAGTGCAACATAGTCACGTGAGAGCTCGAAGAAACAGCTGCTATCCTGCGAAAGTGCAGGATAGCTTCAGAGAGCGGGCTGTTAGACAGGCCTAAGAAGAATGAATCGATGACAGCGACATGGCTGATCAGCCGGTAAATTCTTGCGCCCATGTACCTTTAAAATAAGCGATGCCAACTTTAGTGAAGCTTTTATTTAAAATATTAGCTCGATGGCCTGCGCTATTCATCCAATCATTCATGACCTTCACAGGGGTAGGCTGGCCCTTCGCAATATTTTCTCCAGCCACATCATAGCTGATTTTGAATTTCTCCATCATTTGAAATGGTGTTCCGTAGGTCGGAGAGTTATGATCGAAATAGCGATTGTTGTGCAGATCCTGAGCTTTTACCAAAGCCATTTTGGTTAATGAATCGTCCATAATCAGAACCTGCAAGCCGAGTTTAGCTCGTTCAGCGTTCACGAACGCTAATACTTCCTGGTCATAATGGATAGAGGTTTTGGCTTGATCGGCTGTGTAAGCTTTCGACGATAGATCTGTTGAAGTCCATTTGGATTTCAATGAAAGCGACGTTGGGGTAGATGCCTGTGAGGCAATCGATGAGGCTTGTGTGACGTTGGGTCCGCTTCCCTTGGGAGTAATGGGAGTAGCAGAGCAGCCAACAGCACATAATAAGGCGACAAATACAATAAGCTTCTTCATAGTTTCAACACCTTTATTATTTAATCGAGTGAATCTGGATATCTTTATTTATTCCCGAATGCAGTGGGGTTAACCCGTGCGCAATTAATTTTAAAATTTTTTAAAAGATGACTTGCTTATTGTAAATGCCTATGGTATATTATCAATACAAACAAACAACAAATCTAACCTTGAAATCACGTGTTGAAAAAGGTTGTCATTTGTATGATGATATCTTTTTCAATGTGTGATTTTTAGTATTCCTGGAAAAAACATGTTAATAACTTATTGGAGGTAATCAATTATGGAACAAGGTACAGTAAAATGGTTTAACGCAGAGAAAGGCTTTGGCTTTATTGAAGTAGAGGGCGGCAATGACGTATTCGTTCATTTCTCCGCTATTCAAGGCGAAGGCTTCAAATCACTTGACGAAGGTCAACGCGTTGAGTTCAACGTAACTCAAGGCAACCGTGGACCACAAGCAGAAAACGTTGTAAAACTATAGTATTAAAATTAAGAGCTCTTAACCTTCGGGTTGAGAGCTTTTTTTTGAAATATGGGAAAGTATACGTTCCACCTGTATACTCCACCTATAATTTTGCAAGAAACTTCTTGCCCTTAGATAAGGCAGACGTATTCGTTTCTTCTTATATCTGAAGCATTGAGAAAAAAAGCCCATTCAAGCGAATCACGCTTGAATGGGCTTTTTGTTGTAATTGTTATTTAAGATTAGTGATGTTAACATCCGGATTAACATCTGCTTCGTAATCAATGCCGTCCGTTTCAAAGCCGAACAGTTGGAAAAACTCACGACGGTAGCCTTCAAGATCAGAAAGCTCATATACGTTCTCCGTTGTAAGCTTAGCCCAAACCTCTGCAACCTCAGCTTGAATTTCAGGGCGCATTTCCCAATCATCTACACGGATAAGACCTCTCTCGTCAACGAGCGCGTCATCTTTACTGTATAGGCGATCGGAGAATAGGCGATACATTTGCTCGATACAGCCCTCGTGAATGCCTTTTTCCTTCATTACCTTGTACAGTGCAGAAATATAAAGCGGAACCACTGGAATAGCGGAGCTTGATTGTGTTACCAGTGCTTTATTAACCGATACGAAAGCACGTCCGCCTTGATGGCTAAGCTGCTCGTTGAGACGGTGAGCTGTTGCTTCCAGGTCGTTTTTGGCAGCACCGATCGTACCTTCGCGGTAAACGGCATGCGTAATTTCCGGTCCAATATAGGAGTAGGCTACGGTCGTTGCACCTTCTGCAAGTGCGCCTGCTTGCGATAGCTCGTCAATCCACATTTGCCAGTCTTCGCCGCCCATAACAGCTATCGTTTGACGAAGCTCGTCTTCTGTAGCAGGCTCAATCGTTGCTTGAGTAACGTCTCCGCTGTGGAAGTTAACCGTTTTGTTCGTATAGGTGCCGCCAAGCGGTTTAATAACGGAAGAGAAGGTTTCACCCGTTTTTGGATGTGTACGCCGAGGAGAAGCGACGCTGTATACGACGAGATCAATTTGACCAAGCTCAGTACGAATAAGATCAATGGTTTTTGCTTTAATCTCATCCGAGAATGCATCGCCAACGATGCTGTAGGATTTGCGTCCAGCGGCAGCTGCTGCCTCTTCGAATGCGGCGGAATTATACCAGCCAGCCGATGCTGTGCGAGCGCCTTCAGCAGCTTTGTCGAAATAAACGCCAATCGTATTGGCGCCTGCTGCGAAGGAGGAGACGATACGGGAAGCGAGACCGTAGCCTGTTGATGCGCCAATGACTAGTACGTTTTTAGGCCCTTTAATGGGCGGCTGTGCACTTACATAATTGATTTGGCGCTGTACCTGCTGCGCGCAGCCCTCTGGATGAGCTGTTGTACAAATAAATCCGCGTGTTTTTGGTTGAATAATCATATTAGAATATTCCTCTCTGTTATGGAATTTGCATAATAACGTTATGTAGCATGGCAACTCTATTTCATTTTACCGATTTTTGCAACAGAAGGGAAGTTTTCCGTTCATGATAGAATGGATTTTTTCAAAACATAGGAAAATAGAACATTTCGCGATACTAACTCTATATTTCTCGGAATGAAACGGCTGACGCCGCCAAAGGACGACGACAGCTGCTTCACCTTGTGACGACTATTTTTTTGCAAATAAATAAGCGTCGAATCCGCATCTCTGCATTCTCGGCGCTTAGCAATTAATTACGAGTGACGGCTTGTGAGCTGCTGCTCGGCCATTTGAACAAGGCGGCGAGTAATTGATCCGCCGATGGAACCCATATCGCGTGTGGTCATGTTTCCGTAGTAGCCATCCTGCGGAAGTTGTATCCCTAGCTCTTGAGCAATTTCATATTTTAGCTGCTCCAGCGCTGCACGTGCTTGCGGGACTAAAAGTTGATTGTTTCGGTTTGCCATTTTTTTATCAGCCTCCTTCCTGAACTATTATGTGGAATAGGCACAGAGATTATTCGCTAATTCGACCTGAATTTACCGCCGATTTTTGGGATGAGTCCATGTTAAAATGGATACACAGGAGATGAAGCGAATTGTTTATGAAACCAATGCTCTTGACCGAGCACGACAAGCCCTTTGATGATCCTAATTATATTTTTGAGCCGATTATTGATGGTCACCGTTTGCAGCTTTCTTTATTTGCGAGCAAAGTAAAGCTATATACTAGACACTTTAATGAAGTTACACGGCAATATCCTGAATTACATAATGTTCCTTTGGGACAGCCCGCTGATGTTATTTTGGACGGCGAGGTTGCTTATGTAAATCCGGAAACGGGAGCCGTGGAGTTTGAAACATTGCAGGAGAGGTACAGAATGAACAAAGATCCGCGCATCCGCGAGGCTAAGCGAAGCAATCCTGTTATTTTTTTTGTATTCGATATTCTTTATTACAATGGCATGGATTTGCGGAAGACACCGCTGCTTGCACGTAAGAAGCTGCTGCAATTGGTTTTGGAGGATAATGCTTTTTACAAAAAAATGCTTTTTGTAGAGGACGAGGGCGTAGCTTTATTTGAGCTCGTTAAGCGCTCGGAGCTCGAGGGTGTAGCGTGCAAAAGAAAGGACAGCTTGTACGCCGAAGGGCGAGGGAATAGCTGGATAAAAGTTAAAAATAACGAGTATCATTCGATTGCATGCCATAGCCACGCTCAGGGAAGTTAGTTTCGGGATAGAGATACAAGCGAGGCGGCAATAGACACTTTTACTTTCATTTTCGGTCTTCGGCTAACAGGCTATGAATAGTTCTGCAATGGACTCGAAGTTACTCGATAAGCTGTTCGCTTACACTGCACTTTCTGCAGTAGTATACCTATAATTCGCTATAAATCATTTGTTAGGAGCTAATACTATTGCATTAGTACATTGTAGCCGGAGGAATTGGCGTTCATGTGAGGTTTCTGTTGCAAAAAGTACACTGTAGGCGGGAAGTGTAGGCAGTATCGTTTTATGCGGACAGGTAGCCTTGTTCGTTCTGCGCGGCAGTGAGAGTCTGCAGCCTGAGTACTTGGATTAATAATTTGATGAAAAGGATGCCTGCAGCTGTAGTCGCAAGCATCTTTTTTTTGTGAATTTTCAAATTAAAGCTTTGCAAATCTTTATAAAGTTGTAATACTAGAGATAGAAATGTTGTTATCTTGTTATCGTGGGGTGCTGCATGAATTTCTTATTCGATCCTGTCAAATTCGAAGGCCATAATTTTTTGTGGTCGCATACGGTACGAACGGATACTGCTTATCCAGGCTTTTATCACTGGCATCAATGCATGGAGCTTCTTTATATTCATGAAGGTGAAGGCAGTGTTATCGTAAATCAACATAGCTATGAGCTGAGGCGAGGCATGCTGTTTTTATTTCAGCCCTTCCAATTGCATAAAGTGTTTGCGAGCGTAAGCGAAGAGACGCCTTATACACGATCCATCTCTTTCTTCGATCCGTCGGCTGTGGCGGAAGGTATAGTGTCCTTTCCACTGCGGCACAGCTTGCTGATGAAGGTATGGCAGGGTAAAGAGGTTGGACCGGCCTTTGATTTACTGACGGTAAGTGATGAATTAGAAGATTGCTTCATACATTACGAGGAGATGAGCCAGCAGGGGAGAGGGCAGACGCAGGAAGAGGTAGCGATGCTGCTGCTGCAGATAATGGGGCTTATCCATAGATCGCAAGGCGATAAGCAAATTCATGAGAATATAATAACGAGTGGAAGAGCTCTTCGTTACTCAGAACAGATTATGCAATGGATTGAGGGGCATTATGCGGAGGAGGTTAGCCTTGAACAGCTGGCTGAGCATATGCATTTATCCAAGTTTTATGTTTCTCGCGTGTTTCATGAGGAGACCGGGAGCAATATTACGGATTATTTAACGGCAAGAAGAATTAAGCAAGCAAGCAGGCTGCTGCAATCGACGGCATATTCAATTGAGCAAGTAGGGATTCAGGTTGGCTATCCGAATGATTCTTATTTTATCCATACGTTCAAAAAGGTCGTCGGTGTTACTCCATTGAGGTATCGACAACGGCATAAAGGAAGCCTGATATAGATGTTTTAGCTGGCATATTAACAACAAAGAAGCTGCCATCGCAATTGCGAGAGCAGCTTCTTTCTTAAATATATAAGAATTTATAAGTTTTCAATTATAAATAGGCTTATATATCACTGCGAAACGAGCTTTGCCTTTAAAGGACGGCGACAGCCGTTTACGCTTGGCATATTTGAAATCATAATTAGCTTAAAACACGTTTTGCAGTCACGTAGCTTTTGGCCCAATAGCTGGTGCCTAGGCTGGAAACGGTGACGCCTTGACTCGTAGAGCTGTGAATGATTTTGTTATCTCCTGCGTAAATCGCTACATGACTAATGGATTTTCCATTGGTTTTAAAGAAAACAAGATCGCCCATGCTCAGAGAGCCCTTCGCTACGGTCTTGCCAACTGTCGCCTGTGCTGATGAAGTACGCGGGAGCTTAACGTCAAGACCTTTGAATAAGAACTGAGTAAAGGATGAACAATCAAAAGCGTATGTAACGCCAGCGGGTGCACCGAATTTATAAGGTGTTCCGAGATATTGTTTGCCTTCAGAGATAAGATTGATAGTTTCTGGTGTCGCTGCACTTGCCTTCTGCGCAAATGAGCCGAAAGTGATTGCCGATAGTACGATCGCGCTGCATAAGCCTGCTTTGGCAATCGATTTCATAATGTTTAATTTTCTCATGCTGTCAGGTTGTCCCTCCGCGTTTCGGTTTATGTATTTGACTATAACATAATTGAAACAGGGCTATTTGGGCTTATTAGAACGCGAAGCTAGCAGCAGAAGGGATTATGAGCGATTATGAGAATATAATGAAAAATTATTAATAATTATTGGCTTGTAATAAATATTACGGCATATTAACGCCGCGAGCGCTTACAAGTAGGGAATACCACTGCTCCCGAGTCATGATATCAGCTTGTTTAGCTGCGTCCTTGCAGGAAAGAATTCGCGTAGCGTTAACCGTTCCAATGACAGGCTGAATACGCGCAGGATGCTTCATCAGCCAAGCTAGCACAATGGCCACTGTAGTGGTTTCATTCTCTTCTGCGATCTGTTTCACTAAGGCGGATGTTTTTAATTCTGCCTCAGAAGCAGCCTCGGATACTCTGCCAGAGAATCTGCCTTGTGCAAGCGGACCCCATGCTTGCATTTGAATATCTTCCATTTGCATAAATTCCACTAGACCTTCAGCGAAATTATCTTTTAAGCCAGCCTTTTGGTTGACATGGATACCTTGATCAATAAAGTCATGACGAAGGAGACTAAGCTCAAGCTGGTTTACGACAATGGGATCAGGGAGTGAACGCTGAAGGAAGCGAATTTGCCCAGGACTCATATTGGATACACCGAAATTACGCACCTTGCCTGACAGCTTTAGCTTCGTGAATGCTTCTGCAATGTCGTCCGGCTCCATGAGAGGATCTGGGCGGTGAAGCAGCAGCACATCTAAGTACTCCGTTCCAAGCCGTTCTAAAATACCGTTCACCGATGGCAAAATATGCTCTTTCGAGAAATTGAAACGTCCTGGCAAAGTGCCATCAGCGAGCTGAATGCCTACTTTGGATTGAATAACGATTTGCTCTCGAAGCTTGGGCTGCTGCTTCAGTACTTGTCCGAATACAGATTCAGCCTTGCCTCTTGTATAAATGTCCGCGTGATCGTACATCGTAATGCCGATGGATAAAGCAGCTTCAACAGCTTCCTCCGCTTGACGGATATGATTAGTCGTAATAGGGTCTGCGAGATCCCAGCTACCGCCAAGTCCCATGCAGCCCAGAGCAAGACGGCTGTCCGATATTCCACGACGCTCAAGTGGCATCAATTTCATTTTTGTCAACCTCCGCTTATTTGATTTATCTATTCGACGGATACTATTATACCTTGATCTTCCAAATGATAGAAGTACTGAAAAAAAGTTCACTAACTAACTTTGCTACGTACTAAATTGATACTGCATTTCAATAGATAATTAAGGTAGAATAGATCATTATGTAGATATAATAGATTTTAATTTAGATCTCCTAGGGAGGAATATCAATTGGCGCTCATTACCTGTCATTTTTATTCAGAAGCATTAGGCCTTAGTACGTCAATGACTGTCATTTTACCGCAGCAAACGACCTCGCAAATTGGACTAAACAATCGCAGTGGCAAAAAGCTGCATAAAACGCTGTACTTGCTGCATGGCTTTTCTGATGACGATACGATCTGGGCTAGACGAACCTCTGTCGAACGTTATGTTGCGGAGCTTGGACTTGCTGTTGTTATGCCTAATGTGCATCAAAGCTTCTATACCGATATGGAATACGGCAACAAATATTGGACCTTTCTAACCGAAGAGCTTCCTCAAGTCGCTAGATCCTTCTTTCCTTTATCAGACGCTAGAGAGGATAATTATGTTGCAGGCTTGTCTATGGGCGGCTATGGAGCGTTCAAATGGGCTTTAAGCTATCCTGATCGTTTTGCTGCTGCGGGAAGCTTGTCTGGTGCGCTGGACATGGCTAATCATGTGAAGGACCCTGCAATGCCGCATATGAAGCCGTACTTTAATCTCATCTATGGCGAGAAAGAGATTTTAGGAACGGATAATGACTTGCTGCATCTTCTCTCTACGAAATCGAAGTCGATGGTGAAGAAGCCGGCACTTTATCAGTGCTGCGGTACCGAAGATTTCTTGTACAACGATAATATCGCTTTCCGAGATGCGTGCACACAAGAAGATTATCCATTAACGTACGTAGAGGGCCCGGGCAGTCATGAATGGGGCTACTGGGATACACATATTCAGCATTTTTTAGCTTGGCTGCCATTATCGGATCAATAAGCGTTTGAATTATATATATATCAATGAAGAAGGAAGCTATCATGCCGAGGGGCAGGTAGCTTTTTTTCATTGTATAGGAAACTATGCATTCTCCGAACCTGTTGATAATGATGCTGCGGAAGCAGCCAGTGAGCAGATAACGAAAGCTAACGGAAGCCAGAGACGCTAAAGTTGCATTTTGGGTTAGCGTCACATTTTAACGGAAGTGGGAGACGCTATTCCGCAGAAATGAAGCGAAATCGGGCATGTATGGTACAAATAGGGGCTCGTGTTTCCGTTAGAATCTTGAAACGAAAAATAAAGGCGATTTAGCGTCTGTGGTTTCCGTTAGAAGTGTGAGCTGACGCGACCGCGATTTCGAATCATCCGTAAGGGTGATTTTGTTCTGTTCATAAATAAATAGCCGATAAAATGATTTTTAGGGTTGCAAAATGTATCCGCTCCCATTATGATTTGATTAGGATTAATATATACATTACTGGATGAATAAATATATTAATCCAAAGAACTGATAAAGATATTATATTCTAAACATACAGAATTGAGGCGAAGCAATTGGCAAACCGAGTAACGATTAACGCAGATTTGGCAGCAGGCACAATTAACCGTAATATTTACGGGCATTTCTCCGAGCATTTAGGCCGTTGTATTTATGAGGGCATTTGGGTAGGCGAGGATTCTCCGATTCCGAACACGAACGGCATTCGCAATGACATCGTAGCAGCTCTTAAACAACTGAAGATTCCTGTTCTTCGCTGGCCGGGCGGCTGCTTTGCCGACGAGTATCATTGGAAGGACGGCATTGGACCGCGCGAAGCACGTAAACGGATGATCAATACCCATTGGGGCGGCGTAGTGGAGAACAACCATTTTGGAACCCATGAGTTTTTGATGCTTTGTGAAATGCTGGAGTGCGAGCCTTATATTTCGGGTAATGTGGGAAGTGGTACCGTTCAGGAAATGTCGGAGTGGGTGGAATACATGACCTTCGATGGAGTTTCCCCGATGGCAGAGCTTCGTCAGGAGAATGGCAGAGAAAAGCCGTGGAATGTGAAATATTTTGGCGTAGGCAATGAGAACTGGGGCTGCGGCGGCAATATGCGTCCTGAATATTATGCTGACCTTTATCGAAGATATCAAACCTATGTACGCAATTATGGAGAGAACAAAATTCATAAAATCGCGTGCGGACCGAATGTCGACGACTATCGCTGGATGGAAGTTCTTATGCGCGAGGCGCACGGGATGATGGATTCGATTTCCTTGCATTATTACACAATTCCGGGTGAAACCTGGCATGAAAAAGGCGCAGCGACAGGCTTCAATGAGGATGAATGGTACAGTACGCTTAAGAAAGCACTTACGATGGATGAGCTGATCGAGCGTCATTCCACGATCATGGATCGTTATGATCCAAGCAAGCGTATCGGGCTTATCGTTGACGAGTGGGGCACTTGGTTCGATGTTGAGCCGGGAACGAACCCTGGCTTCCTGTACCAACAAAATACGATTCGGGATGCGCTTGTTGCAGGTGTAACGCTTAATATTTTCCACGATCATTGTGATCGGGTTCAAATGGCTAACATTGCGCAAGTTATCAATGTGCTGCAATCTGTAATTCTGACCGAGGGTGAGAAGATGGTTCTGACACCAACGTATCATGTGTTCGATATGTATAAGGTGCATCAGGATGCGACGCTTCTTACAACGTCGATCGACAGCCAGGATTATGCGCATAATGAGCAGAAGATACCTCAGGTTTCCGTATCTGCTTCGAAGGATGCAGAAGGCCGCATTCATGTCAGCCTTTGCAATCTGGACAATCAGTCAGGTGCTGATGTGGAGATCGATCTTCGCGGTTTGGCAAGCGCTGGCCTTAAGGTTACAGGAACGGAGCTTACAGCTTCTATAAAGGATGCACATAATACGTTTGAGCAGCCGGATGCGGTGGTACCGACCGCTTATCAAGCCTTTACTGTAAACGGTACAACCATTAGCGCGAAGCTCTCGCCGATGTCGGTTACTGTGCTTGAGCTGATTTCGGAATAAGGAAGCCTTTAGATGAGCAGCAAAAGTCAGTGCAAGGGCTGTCGTGACGAATACCGTGTAACAGACGAGCAGATTGATCGTATATTGGCAGCGCCGATGTTCCAAACTGACATTAGCGTACCCAATGATGTGTATGAACGGCGGCTTGCAGAATGCAGCGGCTGTCCAAAGTTTCAATATGGCACGACGTGTTCGATATGCGGCTGCTTCGTAAGAATTGCTGCTAAATACAAGGATCGAGCTTGTCCAAAGCCGGGCGACAGCCGCTGGGCGAAATACGCGTAGGAACAATATTATATGGATGAAGGGCCGCTTTCCGTTTTATCGGAGAGCGGCTTTTTTTGTTTCTTCTATCGTCATGGTCGCAAATAAATGCTGAAAACCTTAAATTTTTGCTTAATATTGTAAATACTTTCTTAATTTATGTTTGTACAATGTAGCTAGTTGAGCTAGGTTTCACATTCCACCTAATAGAAAGGACGATTCCAATGACGAATTGTAAGCGTTTTATTCTTGCTGTTTTATCAGTTTTATTGCTGTCCTCAGTGCTCGCCAGCTTGGCAGGGGCAGCATCTGCTGACGCGCCAGTGTTTATTCTTTCGCAGCATAAGCAGGACAAGCAAATTAGGATCGACATTACAGGAGATAAATTAAAGGATGTGTACGCGTTTGAGCTAAAGGTGGAATTTGATACCAAGCAGCTCCGTTTCGAGAGTGCGAGCTCAAGCATTACAGGCTATTCTATTAAACCTATTGTTGAAGACAGCCAAGTGATATACGCCTCGACCAAAATAGGCCCAAAAACAGGCGACAATGGGAAAATTACGTTAGGCAGCTTGAACTTTTCAGCTTTAGGAAAGGGAAAAGCGGTCATAAATCTTACCGCTGTGAAGCTCGTAAATAGTGCAATGGAGTCCGTCACATTGGAGCCTAAAATGAAATTCGAGGTACAGCTTGAAGGAGTGAATATTTCTTTTAAGGATGTTGCGGGACACTGGGCTGCAACGTCAATTGAACGAGCTGTGGAGCTTGGTTTCGTTAACGGCTATACGGATGGTACATTCCGTCCCAATTCACTAGTAACTCGAGCTGAGTTTGCGGCAATGCTAGCTCGAGCTCTTTCGATGCCGACAGAGATAAGTGAGAGCTTATCGTTTAAGGATACTGGGAGCATACCGGCATGGGCAGTTGGTTATGTAACAGCTGCGGTGAATGCGGGCATTATTACCGGCTATGAGGATGATACGTTCCGGGCTAGCACACCAATTAAACGCAGTGAAATTGCTGTAATGATTACTCGAGCACTGAAGTGGGAAGTTGATCCGGCTAAAAAACCAACTTTTGCTGACGCTGAAGATATCCCAGCATGGGCGCAGCCTTCAGTAGCAATGGCTGCCGAAGCAGGCATTCTGAAAGGGAGGGGCGCGAATCAATTCGTTCCTAACGCAATAGCGACACGTGCTGAGGCAGTAACACTGCTGCTCTCCTTAATTGATTTGAAATAATAGAGAATTAAGCAGGGAGGAGTAGAGTGGATGAAAGCCTCGATTTGGACTGTTGCAGCGCTGGTGCTGGCTACTGCCTTTGGTACAGCTTTAATCTTTTATTCTAGTCATTCTAGCAGCAAAGAGGGATCGAAGCTAAATGCTGCCTCTCTGGAGCGTATCTTAAGCGTGGACCAAGACTCAGCTTTGCATCGCAGCGACGCAGCAGGTGTCAAAGCTCCTATCGTTACATTAAAAGCGCTTGATGGCAACACGTACACCATTGGAGGAGAGAATAGCAAACCGATTGTTCTGCAATTTTGGGCAAGCTGGTGCGAGGCTTGCACTGTGGAGGCGCCAACGATGAAGAGGCTGCACGAGGCATATCAAAATAATATCGACTTCTATGGTATTAACCTGTCCTCGGAGGAGAAGCAAGCCGACGATATTAGCGCATTTGTACAGCAAAATCAATGGGGTTTTATAAACCTGCTGGATGCTAATAAACGCGCTTCTTACTTATACGAGCTGCACGCACTTCCAACCACATTCATTATTGATACAGATGGAACGGTGCTTGATACCTTTCATCTACTAGACCCTCTGGAATTCAAGCTCAAGTTGGATCGAATAACAGAGGGGAGGTGACAGGGGAAGGATGCCTTCTTGGGACGAGCAGATGATTAAACACTGCCTTGCCTATGCCTTGTAAAACAAAGTCTGAAGGAGTGGAGCAAGATGAAATTCGGAGCAAAGTTGAAAACGCCAATGGTCATCATGCTGATTATCAGCATGTATGTCAGTTTGTTTTTGCCTGCTGTTCACGTGGATGCCTCAGCGGAAGAGGAACCTGGATTTTTTGAAGATCATTTTAATAGATCCGTTATTAATGATCATTGGAGTGTGATTGACGGCAATTGGTCAACGTCGAGTGGACAGCTGACTGTAGAGAGCGGCTCCGGTTCGAAAGCGTTAGTGAAGCAAGCGGAGTTCGAGAATGGAAGTGTTGAAGCAGATATCAGTTTCACAAATCGCAACGGAGATGCAGGCATACTGTTTCGCACAGTCAGCGCAGAGCCAGGCGCGGATAATGTTAAGGGATATTATGCAGGCATTTCCGCTAAAGATAACGGCAGCGTTTTTCTAGGGCAAATGAACAACAATTGGACGGAGCTGAAGCGTGTAAAGTTGACCGTTGATCCGAACACGGTTTATCGATTTAAAGTTAGTGCTGAAGGCTCGCAGATTAAATTTTATGTGAATGACCAGCTGGTTTTAGAGCAAACGGACTCGATGTTTGGAAAGGGACAGGTTGGCGCAAGAATCTATCAATCACAGCCGACGTATGATCTTTTTCAAGTATGGGATGACAAGCAAGAGCTTGTATTCACAGATTCGTTTGATACAGAGGTCGAAGGAATAGCGCTCCCCAATTGGCAAGCGAGTCAAGGGGACTGGAAACTGCAATCCGGTGGTGTAACGGTTGGTGACGGAGCTAATCAAACGCTGCTTGTAAAAGATACCCGGTTTCATGACTTTACAGTGGAGACAGATGTTCAGCTAACGGCAACAGCTGGTGCTGCCGGGCTTTTGTTTAGAAGCCAATCTAGTGAAATAGGAAAATCAGTTCAAGGCTACTATGCGGGATTGAGAGGGGATGGGAGCCTGATTCTTCGCCGTCTGAGCGAGGAATGGACCGATCTCCAAGTTGTTAAAGTATTGGATGTAGTCTCTACGAGCAAGCTCTATCAGTTGAAGGTTGTTACCTATGGTAATGGGATTAAAGTATTTTTGGATGATATGCACAACGCGGCTCTGGAATACTATGACGACGATAGCGGGCAATTTGCTTCAGGCGGCATCGGCTTATGGGATGACGGCGCTAAGCCTCTTTTCGACAACTTTATTGCCAGTGATTATTATGTTCCATCCGAGTCGTTTAAGGAGCCTGTTGCCAATAAGGAGCCGCTGCTTCAAACACCATTCCTACCTCTCCCTTTAGGCTCTGTAAAGGCGGAAGGATGGCTGCTTAAACAGCTTGAGCTCATGAAGGAAGGAGCAACAGGCTATGCGGAAGATTTGTACGGCGAGCTAAACACCAATTCGGAATGGCTAGGCGGCACGGCACCGGAGTCGAACTGGGAACGCCCCATTTATTATGTGAAGGGCTTAATCGCACTAGCCTATACACTGAATGATCCGGACCTGATTGCGAAGTCTCAGAAGTGGGTCAACTGGATGCTGGAGAGCCAGCGTGATGACGGCTTCTTCGGTCCTGCCAGTGATAATGACTGGTGGCCGCGAATGGTAGCCATTTATGTGTTGAAGGATTATTACGAGGCGACAAACGATGAGCGGGTCATCTCCTTCTTAACGAATTATTTTCAATACCAGCACAGCCACTTGGATCAGCGACCTTTACGGGATTGGGGACAAATACGCAGCGGGGACAATTTAAATGTTGTGCTTTGGCTTTATAACCGCACTGAAGATGCCTTCCTGCTTCAATTGGCAGAAAAGCTTAATACTCAAGGCACAGATGTGACTGATATTTTAACTAACAACAATTTTCTCGAAGCGGCCAAGAGCAATCCTGCAGATTTTTACTCACAGCATACGGTCAATGTGAATGAATCCATTAAGACACCAGCTATTTATTATCAATTATCGAAGGATGAAGCGGACAGGGATGCTTTTCATGCAGGTGTAGAGCATTTGGATCAGTCACATAACCAAATTACTGGAATGAATTCGGGAACAGAAATGCTGGCTGGACTATCCTCGACGCAAGGGGTTGAGCTTTGTGCCATTGTAGAGAGGATACACAGCAATGCTGTTGCGGCGATGATAACGGGTGATCCTTCTATGGGGGACGCACTGGAGAAAATTACATTCAACTCGCTTCCAGGAGCCATGAGCAAGGATATTAAGACTCATCAATATTTCTCACTGCCTAATCAAGTACAGAGCTCACCTACTGATAATGGCTTTAAGCAAAATTATGGGAACGGCACAGTACAATCACCTTATTCGGGATTCCCTTGCTGTCGCTTTAATTTGCATATGGGCTGGCCGTATTTTGTGAAGGATATGTGGTCGGGCACAGGAGATGGGGGGCTTGGTGTCATCGCATACGGGCCTAGCCGCGTCTCAGCAAAAATTAAAGGGGCAAATATTACGGTAAAAGAAACGACGAATTATCCGTTTGAGGATCAAATTCGCTTTACGATCGAAGAAGCGTCGGAGAGTGTTAAGTTCCCGCTTAAGCTGCGAATTCCAAGCTGGACGGAAAAGGCAACCATCACCGTGAACGGGCAGCCGCAGCAAGCGGTGAAATCTGGACAATATTTCACGATTGATCGTACATGGGAAAAGGGAGATACCGTTGTACTCACTGTACCAATGGAAATCAAAACCTCAACATGGGTAAACAATTCTATTGGAATTGAGCGCGGACCACTCGTGTTCTCTTTGAAAATCGAAGAAAACTGGGTGGAGCAATTCAATCCAGCGCCTCAAGTAAATGCACCTGGGTTTAAGGAATATAACATTCATGCCGCATCGCCGTGGAATTATGGACTATTGATTGATCGCGAAAATCCTGCCGCATCGATCGAAGTGATCACGTCTCCGATGCCGGAAAATCCATTCATACAGGAGACGACTCCGATTAAGCTCATAGCTAAAGGGAAGCGAATACCGTCATGGGGCAAAGCGAATAACGGTGTGTCAGCGGCAGAGCCGCCAGTCGGACCAGTTTACTCCGCAGAGGCTACCGAAAATATTACGCTTGTGCCTTTCGGGGCAGAAAATCTGCGGGTGACTTATTTCCCTGAGGCAACTGACGATATGGACACACAGCCTGCTAAATATGAAGCAGAGAAGGCTCAGCTGTTTAAAACGGAAGCACGCACAAATAATGTCTATGCATCCGAATCAAGCTACGTAGGCGGAATCGATTACGCAGATAGCTATGTTAACTTCGATCAAGTAAATGCTCCAAAAGCTGGGGCGTATAAAATGTTCTTTTGGTACGCTCAGCGCACAAATGACTACCAGCCAGCGACAGCGAAAATCGTCGTAAATGATGATCAGGAGCTATCTGCTAAGCTCGCAGGAACGATCAACTGGGGCAGATTTATGGCAACGAGCGTAAACGTTGAGCTGAAAGAAGGCGTTAACTCGATTAAGTTCATGAGGGGAACAGGCGCAAGCGCGGGCTTTTATGAGCTCGACTATATTGCCTTATCTGAATTAAAACCTGAAGTTCTAGAGCCTGTGGAAGAGCCGGTGGCAAAGCTAACAGGCGCTGCAAATGCGCAGAGCGGGCAAATGATCGATCTCTCATTTGGGGTGAGCGGGATAATAGACAGCGCTTATCAAAATGTTAATGTTCAGGATATTACGGTTAACTTTGATTCTGAAAAGTTAAGCCTTGCCGGCGTATCCTCGCTTAAAGCAGGAGAGAGTGTGATCGAGCGGCAAGAGCTTGAACCTGGAAAGGTTCGTATTCTAGTTACTGCGCAAGGAGAAGGCTTGGCTGCTAACGGTGATTCGCTGAAGCTGACCTTCCAAACGAGTGTGTTGCAGGAAGCGGGAGAAGCAATTGTTACCTTAACGGGCACTACCTTTGAGAGTGGCAATGGGGCTAAGCTTACGTTTAATGATGCTAATCACAAAATACAAATAGCGGCTGCATCATCGTTATCTGGAGATGTGAACGGTGATAGCAGAATATCAGTCGGCGATCTTGCTATTGTAGCTGCGGCCTATGGCAAAGCTAGCGATCAGCCGAATTGGGCGCAGTACCAGAAGGCAGATTTAAATCACGACGGTAAAGTGGATATTGCAGATCTAGCTATACTTTCAAGACTAATCATTGGGTAAATGAATCTGGGAGGAAGGGACATCACTTCCTCCTTATAAAGGATGCTTTATTACTATGATTTATTGGAGGTTCAATTTATGTTAACAAGAAAAAAATCAATAAGTATGCTGCTTGCAATTACTATGGTTTTTAGTATTGTCTCATCCGCTTTTTCATTTGTACCGCGCGCTGCAGCGGCAGAAGCAGAGACAGCTCCTCAATATCATGGACTGAAGTCGGAATATTACACAGTAGGAGGGGGGCCTAACTTTACGTTTGAAACCTTTAAGGGAGTAGGTTTTGATCCGCATTTGGACATTTCAAATCTTGAACCAGCGATAAAAATGTTCACAGGACAAGAAAATCGTGTTGGTATACGGTGGACGGGATTTATCCAGCCTGAATTTTCGGAGGACTATACCTTTTATATTACAGCAGATAATGGTTTCCGGCTTTGGATTGACGAGAAGCTAACCATCGATCATTGGGTTGCCGATTGGGACAAAGAACAAACCTCGATGCCAGTAAAGCTAGTCGCAGGACAGAAATACAGCATGAAGCTTGAGTTTTTTGAGGACAATGGCGGCTCTAATATGCATATGTACTGGGCGAGCCCCAGCGTAACGAAGGAAGCCGTCCCTTCAAAAGCGTTTTATTTGCCTGACGGCTTTGTACCTGGCGGAATGGTACAGGAGGATGGTATCCACGCTGAGCTGCTGTTTGAAAATTCATTAAAGCCTGTATCCGCAGAGCTGATCAATCATCTAAAGCTGAATATAGAGTCAGGCAGCTTGCCTATCGCCTCTGTCGCTTTGAAGGAAGGCAATGACAAGATCGTTGTCGTTACGCTGCAGCAAGCGCTGTATTCGAAGGATGCAGGAAATGTCAAAGTTATTTATGACGGGCAAGGCGGTCTGGAAACGCTGGTAGGCGTTGTCGTAGCAGGCTTCGATAAGCCGCTCGTGAATGGCTCGAAATATCAGATCATGTCGCCATGGGCAGAGGATGTGGATGTCCAAAATGTGCTGCCGGAATATCCAAGACCTCAATTAGCGCGGGAGGCTTGGAGCAATCTGAATGGCGAGTGGGAGTTTCAAGCGGCTAGGAAGGGCGAGGCAGTACCTTTCGGCCAAACGCTGAAAGAAAAAATTGTCGTTCCCTTTGCGGCAGAAGCGAAGCTCTCGGGCATTAATCGCGTGGAGGATCTGATGTGGTATAAACGTTCCTTCACCATTCCTGACAATTGGAGCGGGCAGCGTGTCAAAATTAATTTTGGCGCAGTTGATTATTTGGCAACGGTCTATGTGAATGGTCAAGAGGTAGGCAATCACAAGGGCGGTTATACTTCCTTTAGCTTTGACATAACCGATTATCTTGTCCCAGGCGACAATGAGCTTATCGTTCATGTGCTTGATGAGACGGATATGGGTGCAGACCAAGCGGTTGGCAAGCAAACGGTTAAAAAGCTAGGCGGCATTTGGTATACTTCAGCGTCGGGCATCTGGCAGACCGTATGGCTAGAGCCTGTTGCCGCAGCGCACATCGACAAGCTGGATATGGTGACCGATATTCATGACGGTGTCCTGAAGTTGAACGTTGCCGGCAGCGGCATTCAAGGTCAAACGGTTGAAGCAGTTGTTTTTTCCAATGGACAAATAATTGGCTCTGCTGCTGGCGCAGTGGGCGCGGAGATTAATGTCCCTGTACCGAACGCGAGGCTATGGTCTCCCGATGATCCCTATCTTTATGATTTAAAGGTTTATTTGAAGGCTGGAGCGCAAACCGTTGATGAGGTCTCAAGCTATTTTGGCATGAGAGAAATTAAACTAGGCAAAGTCGATGGTATTACTCGGCCGTTATTAAATGGTGAATTCGTGTTCCAAATGGGACCGCTTGATCAAGGGTACTGGCCGGATGGTATTTACACAGCGCCTACAGATGAAGCTTTGAGGTTCGATATCGAAGCGGTAAAGCGTGTCGGAATGAACACAATCCGCAAGCACATTAAGATCGAGCCTGCCCGTTGGTATTATTGGGCTGATAAGCTTGGCGTACTTGTATGGCAGGATATGCCGAGTCTTGAGGATAGACAAGATAAAAAAGGATCAGACATTACACAGCCTACGAAGACACAGTGGTTTGCCGAATACAAGGAAATGGTAGATCAGCTTCGAAGCGTTACCTCTATTGTCGTATGGACAGTGTTTAACGAGGGTTGGGGTCAATTTGACCAAGGCGGACAGCAAACGAGGGATGCTACAGCCTATGTGAAAGGACTTGATTCGACTCGTCTGGTCAACAGCACAAGCGGCTGGTGGGATGCCGGCGCAGGAGATTTACTGGATATGCATCGTTACCCGGGTCCAGGCTCACCGGAACCAAGCGACACAAGGGCAGCGGTTCTAGGTGAATATGGGGGTCTTGGCTTGCATGTGCCCGGACATGAATGGAGCCCGCTCGTATTCTCTTATCAATTAATGAACAGCAAGGAGCAGCTGACATCCACCTATATTGCTTATATTAATACAATTAAGCAATTGAAGGAGACAGGACTCAGCGCAGCTATTTATACGCAAATTACAGATGTAGAGTACGAGATTAATGGCTTGCTGTCATATGACCGTAAGGTTGAAAAGATGGATTTTGATCTCATTACAAAGGCGCATCATGAGCTTATCGGTACGGTTACGGCAGCGGATTTGCTAGCTGAAATTGCCAAAGCTGAAGCGTCCCTTCAGCATGCAAAGGCTGGAAATGGGGCTGGCGAGTATAAGCAAGCAGTCCAAGATGCATATCGCAGCGCTGTGCAATCTGCTCGTGATGCAGCTGAAAAACCGAATGTTAGGCCAGATGAATTACAGACAGCGATGAAGTCACTTCAGAATGCGCGTGAGCAATGGTTTATATCTGTGAATGATCCGATCCCAGCAAGCTCAACGGTTGATCCGTTTGCAGCTGCGGTACTGGATAAAGCATGGACCGTATTCAAGGCCGATAACAGCAAGTGGTCACTGACGGGTAAACCAGGATTTTTGAGCCTAGAAACGTCGGCGGGCGATACTTTCCAAGGACAAAATAACTTATCGAATATATTTTTGAAGGATGCGCCATCGGGCGACTTCGTCATCACAGCCAAAGTAGAAGCTCCCGTAAGCAGAAATTTCCAGCAGGCCGGACTTTTTATTTGGCAAAATGAAGATAATTACGTCAAGCTTGGCCATGTTTGGGATACGGAGGGTGCGAGCGGAAAAAGCTTGGAAACGGCCTATGAGAAAAATGCGAAGTATGTAAAAGCGACCAATATGGCCAGCCACCCAGGCTACGACACTTCTTATTTGCAAATGAAGAAGGTCGGCAATGTGGTTTCAACCTTTTATTGGGACGGTATCGCTTGGAAGCCAGCAGCAGATCCAATGACTGTAGATCTAAGCAATTTGAAGGTGGGCTTCTATGGCCTATCTTCGACGGATAAGGTTGCGATTCATGCGAATTTTGATTATTTCTCGGTTGGACCAGTAGAAACCGTTGACAAGGCGACTCTTCAATCTACGGTTGCCGCGGCCGAGCTTGAGCATGATAAAGCAGTAGTGGGTACGGAGCCGGGGCAATATTCACAAGCGTCAAAGATTGCTTTTGCAGCAGCTATTGCCGCGGCTAATGGCGTATTGGTTGACATGAATGTTAATCAATCAGCTGTTGAGGCGGCGGTAACAGCATTGAATGAAGCGTCGGCAGTATTTGCAGCTTCCGTTATACCTGCAGCTTCCGATGAGCCTACGGCTGTAATTACGGGTGCTGCACAGGTGAAAGCAGGGGAAGCCTTTGATTTAAACGTTGCATTATCCAAAATTACAGCTGAAAAATTCCAAACGCTGTATGCACAAATTTTGACGATCAGCTTTGACCCTAATCTGCTCGAATTATCGGGCGCGTCTTCCTTGAAGGAAGGATTCGGCATTGTTGAGCAGAAGCTCATAGAGCCAGGCAAGGTTCGGATTATTGCAGCAGGTCAAGGCAGCGGCATAGCTGCTAATACAGAATGGCTGAAGCTTAGCTTCTTGACGAAAGCAGCAGCAGCTTCATCTCTCGCAGAAATATCGATTGGCAATATAGAGGTGGCAAATCACCTGGGCAATGAGCTTATGGTGACTGGTGCTGCTCATACAGTACAGATCGGTGCTTATGTGGATTTGACGGCATTAAAAGCTGCAATTGCAGCAGCAGAGGCCACCTATAATGGAGCGACAGCAGGTACACAGCCTGGCCAATATCCAGCAGCAGCCAAAGCAGCGCTTGGTCAAGCGATCTCTAAAGCTCAGACAGCAGCGGCTAATCCAGATACCTCTGAAGAACAAGTGAAAACGGCAATTACGGAGCTTAACGACGCCGTTAGCGTATTTAAGGCTTCGGTAATATCAGGCGATATTAATAACGACCAGAAGGTAACGATCGGAGATTTGGCTATTGTGGCTTCTGTCTATGGCAAGAAAAGCACGGATGCTGATTGGTCGCAGTACAAGAAATCAGATCTGAACGGCGATGGTATTGTAGATATCGTGGATATTGCTATGCTGGCGAGATGGATTTTGGGATAAAGATAGAGGAGCCTACCTTTGAATCGAAAACGGGTGATCGACAGCCACTGGCTGCTGATCACCCTTTTTACTTGAAATATAGGAAAGTAGCTCATTTCGCCATACTATCTCTATATTTCTCGAAATGAAACGCGCTGGCATCGCCAAAGGACGGCGATAGCCGTTTCCTTGTATACCATTGCAACACTACTAATATTATCACCTATTGAACTACATACCTGTGAACTCGATAGATGCTTCCCGATCATCATATTAATTTTCTTAGTTACAACTAACACTGCTCCAATGCTATCCTGCACTATAGCAGGATAGCAGCTGGTTTTTCGAGCTCCCGCGTATCTATGTTGCACGTCCGCACTATAAAGGGCTTCATAGGTGTGTCTTAAGTCGAAATCAGTCAATTCTAATGCATAAGTGCAGGATAGGCAGCTCAGAGAGGCCAAAAAGCGCGAAGTTACTGCTAATGTGCAGGATAGCCTGCGTGCGGAGGAAGCGGACGTTCGTGTTCGGAGTAAATGTATGACTAACCTAGATCTAACCCTCCAACCCGTTCTCCAAGGGGCTCTTCAACTAACCAACTACTGCGCTATCCTGCACTATAGCAGGATAGCAGCTGGTTTTTCGAGCTCCCGCATATCTATGTTGCACGCTAGCACTGTAGAGGGCTTCACAGGTGTATCTTAAGTCGAAATCAGTCAATTCTAATGCATAAGTGCAGGATAGGCTGCTCAGGAAGGCCAAAAAGCGCGAAGTTACTGCAAATGTGCAGGATAGCCTGCGTGCGGAGGTGAATCTACTGTGTTCGGTGGATAGTCTGTTACTGCAAATGTGCAGGATAGACAAGCACATTTGCGATAGGACGGAGGCTCGTGCGCTAAACGAAGCTGCGAATAACTCGTAGTTTGACTGTTTCAGCGTTGTCTTGCCTGTTCGTGTTGGTTCTATATAGTAGAGCTAGCTCTAGTTGATGGTGGTGGAGTTACCTCATAATTAATACTGCTGGCGGTGATGATGTCCGTACATAGGGTAATGCTGTCCTCCGTATGGCTGTGCCTGATTAACCGTCGCCTGCTGCATAAGAGCTTGATTAGGTTTTTGATTAGCGGCCATTTGACCATGAATAGGATTGTAACTGCAATTGGCTGGCGGGCCCAAAATTACCGTATTCGTTAACGGAGCCAGTGCGGTTTTTAATTGTGCTTCATCCAGGCAGTACGTATAAGCTAACACATTAGCAGGGGTTAATCGCAAAATATCTGAGCCGAAGATGACATCAGGTGTAGGAGCATCGAAGATCGCAAGGAGGTGAGTATCGTCAGTTAGAGCAATCTCATAGTGCCACCAGCCGTGAGGCACATTCACGACCTGTCCGGGTTCGATATAGAAATTCAGATACTTATTAAGAAACGGATTGAGTAGGGCGATTTCTGCTGAACCAGCGATACAATAAATGAGCTCGGTGGCATTTTGATGATAATGGGGTTCAATCACATTTCCTTTGGTCAGATAGATATCAAGCAAAGACAAATTAGGGAGCGTGTTTAATTGCTTTACAGATAATAAATTGATGTAATTGTAAGGATCTTTTTTGAAAAAAGTATTGTTGCTCAAATCATAAGTAAATTGCGTCCCTGGAGACGTGTAGTCTGTGTAGGAAGTCATACGGATATCCTGCCCTCTTTCAGAAGCGATTTATAGTCTTACGAGGTTAGGATATGTGTTAGCCTATGTTGAGGTGAGTGATATTCAAAATAAAACGCGGCCATTCAAGCATCTAATGATGCATAGAACGGCCGCGCTTTCGTTTTTCGTTATTTGTAAGCAGGGAGCCAGCTGCCATGGGCTTCAATCAGCTCATCGCAAAGGGAGACGATATCATCCATAGAAAGCTCAGCGGAAGTATGCGGATCAAGCATTGCTGCGTGATAAATATGATCGCGCTTGCCGGTAATGGCAGCTTCGATCGTAAGCAGCTGTGTATTGATGTTAGTACGGTTTAAGGCAGCGAGCTGCGGCGGCAGGTCACCTACAAAGGTAGGTGTAACGCCATTTCCATCAATTAGACAAGGCACCTCAACACAGGCCTCCTTAGGGAGGTTTGTGATCAGCCCCGTATTCATCACATTTCCGCCGATTTTGAACGGATTGTTCGTTTCGATAGCTTCAAGAATATAGGACGCATATTCATGGCTGCGGCAATGCTCAAGGCTCGTATCGTTGACGAGTGAATCGCGCATCGACTTCCAGCCTTCAATTTGGTTCACGCAGCGGCGCGGATATTCATCCAGTGGAATATTGAAGCGCTCGATAAGCTCAGGGTAGTTTCGTTTAATGAAGTAGGGATGATATTCTGCGTTATGCTCAGATGATTCGGTAATATAGTAGCCAAATTTGAGCATGAGCTCGTAACGCACCATATCATGATGCTGCTCCTTCTGCTTCTCCGCTGCGCGGCGTTTAATTTCAGGATAAAGATCGACGCCGTCCTTGCTAGCTTCAAGCAGCCAAGCCATATGGTTGATGCCTGCAATTTTATATTTTACGCCGGTAGGGTCCAGATCCAAATGCTCGAATAGATGCGGAACACAAACCTGGACACTATGGCATAGGCCGACGGTTTGGACGCCTCCATAGGTGTTCATAACGTTGGTTAGAACTGCCATCGGGTTCGTATAGTTGAGGAACAGCGCATCCGGACAAACCTCATTAATATCACGTGCAAAATCAAGCATAACAGGAATGGTACGTAGATTTCGGAAAAGACCGCCGATGCCGACCGTATCAGCTATCGTTTGACGGAGTCCGTATTTTTTCGGAATTTCGAAGTCAGTAATAGTGCACGGATCATATCCGCCTACTTGGATGGCATTGATCACATACTTGGCACCGCGAAGAGCCTCTTTTCGGTCGGTATAAGCTTTAATTTGACAGGTGCTTTCGCTAGTTTGTTTAATATTGAGCAGCATTTGCTCGGAATCATGAAGACGCTGGGCATCAATATCAAATAAAGCGATTTCAAAGCCTTGCAGAGCTGGTGTTTGCATGACGTCGCCGAGAATGTTTTTGGCAAATACGGTGCTTCCTGCACCGATAAAAGTAATTTTAGGCATGAATGTACGGCCTCCCAAAAAATATTTGCTGACTCTTATAGTATAAGGATGCAAACAAAAAAAGAATATGGAAGGAACGAAGCATTATATGGATAAATGTTGCATCATTTTGTATGATGAATGGAGCTAAATTGTCGGAGGTGTATCGCCTGGAAACACATCATAGTCATTCCCTGAGTATTAATGCAGCCCCCTTGAAGGGCGAAATGTCGGTATTGTTCAGCGGCAAGGGGCAGCCGGTGGAGGGTCATTTTATCGGACCGGCGGTTCATGATTACTATTTAATCCATATTGTGCTTGACGGAGAGGGCGTATTTGAAACGCTTGGAAAGTCATACTCCTGTGGGGCTGGCGACGCATTTGTTGTTTTTCCGGATATTCTAGTGAAGTATGAAGCTAGTATGACCAAGCCTTGGAAGTATATGTGGGTAGGATTCTCAGGAGAGCTGGTAGAGTCTTCGCTTAGCTCTGTCGGCATTACGCCGGATTTTGCAGTCATTCGCGATTGCTCGTTGTCTGTCATGCAGAGAATGTTTAGAAGCATCCGCAAAAGCATGGAGAAATCGAATGTCCCCTCGCTCGGAAATATGGAGGCCTCAGGCTGGCTAAGACTTTTGCTGCATGAGCTCGGACGTTTGCAGCTATTGGAGAACACCGAGATACATAGGCCAGTGGCACGCTCCTATCGGCAAATCGATCAGGCCATTCGTCTGCTGTCCTTACAGTACGGGCAGCAGCTGTCGATCGAGGGGATTGCTCAGTCGCTGGGCTATCATCGCGCTCATTTAACGAGGCTGTTCAAGGAGGCGACAGGGATGCCGCCGATGCAGTATTTATTAAAGGTACGGATGAAGAAGGCCGAGGAGCTGCTGGAGAGCGAGCTTACCGTTGCCCAGATTGCAGCCTCTGTAGGCTTCAACGATCCTCTTTTCTTCACAAAGCAATTCCACAAATGGAGCGGCCAATCTCCAACAGATTTCCGCAGAGCGCTAAGAGGAAGGGTGTCTCCATAATCAGCCAAATGTGATACCAAACTAAGCGCAGATCTGCGCTTAGTTCCGAATGCGGAGACTGCATGCACACAATAGGTGTAGTTAGGAAATGAACGTCCGCGTTAGTAACGAACGAGCTATAGGCTTCTCACAGATCTTCGTATGATCAAATCCGCTGGCAAAACAATTTTCTTCCACGGCAATATTGTTTCCTTTTCTTGAATGCGCTCAACGAGCATTTGCATCCCCATATAACCGAATTGATACGCTTGCTGTGCAGCTACCGTTAAGAAGGGCTCCACCTCCGAGTAGGGTCCGAGATCATCAAAGCAAACGATCGACATTTGCTCAGGCACGCTTATTCCGCGGCTGCGAAGGAGGCGCAATATTTCGACGGCGAGCACGTTGTTGCCCGCAACAATTGCGGTTGGAGGCGGGTTTAGCTGATCCAGCCACTGTCCCATTTCAGTCAAATCGTTAATCGGACCGAAGCTGCTCTCAAAAACGTATTGCTCGTCATACACAAGGTCGCTGAGCTTTAATCCGTCTTGAAATCCTTGCAGCCGCAGGCGTGCGCTTGAGATGGATGGTGAGCCGTTCACCATGGCAATGCTTCTATGACCGTGCACGGCAAGATGCTCGACAAGACGTCTTGCGCCGTCCTTGCTATCGCCTAGCACGATGTCGCAAGCAATGCCCGGCACTTCACGGTCGAGCAGCACGAATGGGACGTTATGCTTGCGCAGCGATTCGAGATGGGGAAGCGACGGGTCGCCGGCAGGCGCAACGAGCACGCCGTCCACGCGAGTCGTCAAAATCGTTGTGACATAATCGGCTTCCTTCTCCAAGCTTTCATCGCTATTGCCAAACAGCAGTCTGTAGCCGGAACGTTTGGCGGCATCCTCGGCTCCGCGTGCAAGTGTTGTATAGAACGGGTTCATAATATCGGTGATGAGCAGGAAAAGCAGCTTGGTCTGCTGGAGTACGAGGCTTCGAGCCGTTTGATTCGGCACATATCCTAGCTCCTCCATAACGCGCTGTACCTTTGCTCTTGTTTTATCGCTTATTTTGCCAGTGTTATTGATAACTCTGGAGACGGTCATTGCGGAGACGCCGGCCTTGGCCGCAACATCGTATATCGTAATCATTTCATAGTCCCCTTATTGATAAATCATAGTTTCTATCATACAAAAAAGTAGTCATTGACAGCAACCTTTTTTATTGTTATTTTGATGTTATCGGTAACATTATTATAACTTAATGGAGGTTTTATTCATGACGGATACAAATTTGCGTTTCCAAAGCAGCTTTCCAAAGATCGGAATTCGTCCTACGATTGACGGCAGAAGAAAAGGCGTTCGCGAGTCGTTAGAGGAACAGACGATGAACATGGCTATCGCAACCGCAAAGCTATTGTCGGAAAATTTACGTTATCCAAATGGCGAGCCTGTCGAGTGTGTAATCGCAGATACTTGTATTGGTGGTGTGTCTGAAGCAGCAGCTTGTGCAGATAAATTTGTCAAAGCCGGAGTAGGGGTATCGATAACCGTAACACCGTGCTGGTGCTACGGAACCGAGACGATGGATATGGACCCTTCCGTTCCTAAGGCGGTATGGGGATTTAACGGAACAGAGCGTCCTGGTGCTGTGTATTTGGCCGCAGTTTTGTCCGGTTATGCGCAAAAGGGGCTTCCTGCATTTGGTATTTATGGCGAGCATGTTCAGGATTCCGGCGATACCTCGATTCCATTTGATGTGAAAGATAAGCTGATTGGATTTGCGAGAGCGGGTCTTGCAGTTGCTTATATGCGCGGCAAATCATATTTGTCGATGGGCTCGGTTTCTATGGGGATTGCGGGATCGATCGTAAACGATGCCTTTTTCCAGGAGTATCTCGGCATGCGTACGGAATATATTGATATGAGCGAGTTTGTACGCCGTATGGAAGAAGGAATTTATGATGGCGCAGAGTTCGAGAAAGCGCTTACGTGGGTGAAGGAGAACTGCATCGAAGGTCCGGATAACAATGCTGCACATCTCCAGACCTCAAGAGAGCAGAAGGATGCGGACTGGGAAACGGTTGTGAAAATGACTCAAATCGCCAGGGATCTCATGGTTGGCAACCCAAGGCTTGCTGAGCTTGGCTTTGGTGAAGAAGCGGGAGGCCACAACGCTATCGTAGCCGGATTCCAAGGCCAGCGGCAATGGACGGATCATTTTCCAAATGGCGATTTCATGGAAACGGTGCTGAACTCCTCCTACGATTGGAACGGCAAACGTGCTCCGTATATCGTGGCAACGGAAAATGACAGCTTGAACGGCGTGATCATGCTGTTTGGTTACTTGCTAACGAATACAGCACAAATTTTCGCAGATGTACGCACATACTGGAGCGCTGAATCGGTGGAGCGTGTTACCGGACATAAGCTGACGGGCGCAGCTGAGAAGGGCATCCTTCATCTCATTAACTCAGGTTCTGCAACGATGGACGGTACGGGCGAGCAGTCGAAGGACGGTCAGCCTGCGATGAAGCCTTTCTGGGAAATTACAGACGAAGAAGCACAGAAATGTCTGGATGCCACATCTTGGCGTCCGGCTTCCGTAGAATATTTCCGCGGCGGCGGCTATTCCTCTGATTACTTGACGCGCGGCGGTATGCCGATGACGATGTCTCGGATTAACCTTGTGAAAGGAATCGGTCCAGTGCTTCAAATTGCCGAAGGCTATTCCGTTGATTTGCCGCAGGACGTGCATGACACGCTGGACAACCGCACAGACCCAACTTGGCCGACCACTTGGTTTGCTCCAACACTGACAGGCGAGGGCGCTTTCCACTCCGTTTATGAGGTTATGGACAATTGGGGGGCGAATCACGGCTCGATCAGCTATGGGCATATCGGAGCTGATTTGATTACGCTCGCATCGATGCTTCGTATTCCGGTTAATATGCACAATGTTCCTGAAGAGCAAATTTTCCGTCCAAGAGCATGGGGCTTGTTCGGCACAGCGAATGCGGAAAGCGCGGATTACCGGGCTTGTCAAAATTTTGGACCCATCTATAAATAAATTGGAGGCATCACAATGAGCAGTGCAGACATTCGTAATGAGCTATGCAAATATGCGCGCAAAACAGTAGCAAATAAGCTGGTTGTAGGACCAGGCGGTAATATAAGCGCTAAATTCGAGGGTAAAATGTACCTTTCGCCAAGCGGCTTCGCGCTTGATGAGGTGGAACCGCATCAATGGGTCGAGGTAGACATCGATTCTGGAGAAATTACCGATATTGGTCTTCGTCCATCGTCTGAGGTGCTGATGCATCTTTATGCATACCGCGCGAATCCAGATATTGGGGCGATCGTTCACACGCATCCGCCTTATTGTATCGCTTTTACATTAGTGGAGCAGGAGCTTCCCATCATGTTCCCGGACCAAGCGGCACTCGTGGGTAAAACGGTTTACGTTCCGTATGTTCTTCCAACGACAGATAAGCTTGCTGATGCTTATGTAGCAAAGGTGAATGAAGCGAGCTCAGTGCTGCTTGGCAACCACGGCTTAGTAACATCCGGGCGCAATTTGCGTGAAGCCTATTACCGGACCGAGGTCGTAGAGGAAAGCACGAAAATATATTTGATCGCCAAAGCCATTCGCGAGCCTAAGGTGCTGACAAAGGAAGAGTTTGAAGAAATCGCATCGCTTGAAAGCGAAGCGTACCGCATTGAATTGCTGCAAAAGATGAAGTAATTGGCTGTCGCCGCAAGGCATACGTCAGTCATCAAGCAAGGAGGATCTAAGCATGACGAAGCTTGCGACTGTGCTCGCATTTGATCTAGGCGCCAGCAGCGGCAGAGCGTTAATCGGCGAGCTGCTGCCTGATGAGGCAAGCGGACGGAAACAGCTGAAGGTAACCGAAATTCATCGTTTTCCAAATGAACCGATAGCAGTGCGAGGTCATTTGCACTGGGACATTTTAAGGTTGCTGCAGGAGCTAAAGACTGCTATTCGCAAAGCCTTTCAAGAAGGCTTTGCTCCTCAGGCTTTTGGTATTGATACCTGGGGCGTAGACTTTGGATTGCTCGATGCGAGTGGAGAGCTGCTCGGCAATCCTTATCATTATCGCGATTCCCAAACAGAAGGGATCGTAGAAGAGCTTAGCGAGCTGATCGGCAAAGATCGCTTGTATGAGCAGGGCGGCTTGCAGTTCATGCCCTTTAATACGATCAATCAGCTGTATGCGATGAAAAAGGCGAATTCGCCTAAGCTCGATGTGGCTAGCACGCTGCTGCTTACACCTGATCTGCTGGCGTATTTCCTGACAGGCGAGAAGGTATGCGAATTTACAATGGCTACGACGACGCAGCTGTACCACCCAAAGGAGCAGCAGTGGAATACAGCGCTAATGGATCAGCTCGGCATTCCGAGCCAGCTGTTTATGGAGCCGATTCATCCGGGTACGATCTTCGGCACCTTATCGCCCGACATTTGTGCGGAACTGGATGCTTCGCCAATGGCTGCGGTTGCAGTCGGTACGCATGATACAGAGTCTGCAGTTGCCGCTGTTCCTGCGAAGGGGGATCTGCCATTTGCTTATCTCGTATGTGGGACGTGGTCGCTGCTCGGTACCGAGCTTGAGCACCCGATTGTTACACCAGAGGCTCAGGCGCTGGATTTTTCTAACGAGGGCGGGGTCGGTGGAACCTATCAGCTGCTCAAAAACATAATGGGGCTGTGGATTTTGCAGGAGTGCAAGCGGGAGTGGGATGAGCAGGGCAGCAAGCTTTCGTTTGCGGAAATCGTTGTTCAAGCACAAAGCGCAGAGCCGTTCCGCAGCTTCATTCATCCTGATGATCCTTCCTTTTATGCGCCATCCGGCATGATAGGCCGTATTAAAGCCTACTGTCGCCAAACGTCACAGCCAGTTCCAGAGTCGGTTGGGGAAATCGCCCGCTGTATATTGGAGAGTCTAGCACTTCGATATCGTCATGCGCTTACTCAAATGGAGGAATTGACGGAGCAGTCGTTCAGCGGACTGCATATGGTTGGCGGCGGCATTCAGAACAAGCTGCTTTGCCAGCTAACGGCGAATGCGATTGGTCGCTTTGTTTGGACAGGTCCGGTAGAAGCGAGCGCGATCGGCAACATGCTCATGCAGCTCGTCGCGCTGGGAGAGTGCGCTAATTTGCAGGAGTCGCGCGAGCTTGTTGCCGCCTCGTTTCCGATCGAGGAATATGCACCGGAACACTCTGAAGCATGGAATATAGCGTATAAAGCGTTTGAGAGCCTAACTATGGAATAAAGCTAGATTTAGGAAAGGAAGAGTCTAGTATGCTAATCGGCATTTCAAAATTGATTTCCCCAGAGCTGCTTAAGGTGCTTAGTGAGATGGGGCATAGCGATGAAATCGTTCTTGCAGATGGCAACTTTCCAGCTGCCAGCCATGCGCAGCGCCTCATTCGCGCGGATGGACATGATGTGCCTGAACTGCTGGATGCTATTTTAAAATTATTTCCACTTGATCAATATGTTGAGAAGCCAGCTGCACTCATGCAGGTCGTTCCTGGCGACGATGTGCAAACGCCGATATGGGAGCAGTATCGTTCCATTATCGAGCAGCGTACCGGTCTGATCAAGCCTTTCGAAGAAGTAGAACGATTTGCCTTTTACGAGCGAGCGAAACAAGCATATGCCGTCATCGCAACAGGAGAAAGTGCGCTTTACGCCAATCTTATTCTGAAGAAGGGCGTTATTAACGACAGCTAGTTAAGGCTGCGTCTACACTGCAATTAGTACAATGGAAACCTCCCATGAGAGCTGTTTCAGACGGCTACATTGCAATTATGCAGTAGAATTAGCTCCTAACCAACGAATATCGCCCTAGAATAGGCATTCTATTGCACAAACTACAGTGTACGTGCCTTAGTTAGGCTAGAAACGTCGATTACGTTGTACAAACTGCAACGTAGCCTCTTCCTATAGCGCTGAACCCATCGAGCTAGCACGTCCAATCTAAGAACCGGAGAAAGAAAGCTAAAGTATTCCAACTAGATAAGTTGAAAAATAATCAGTATTAGAAGCATAAAGGCTGTCTATCGGTTTAATACCGCGGGCAGTCTTTTTCTAAATATAGGAAAGTATAAGTTTCATATTTATACTCCGCCTATATTTCTCCGGAATGAAACGCGCCACCGCCATAAGGACGGCGAGAGCCGTTTCACCTTGGTATTTTGCAACCTATGAGAAAACTTTACGCGAATGAAAATGGGATGTTATGATGAAGAAGCATATTTTAAAATGAAAACGCTATCATTAATGTTCTATTTTGTTGGCAGGAGGCAATTAGGTTGCGTAAAACGATCATAGTTAGCTTATTTGCAGGTTGTTTAGTCATTTTGTTTTTTACATTGACCTCAATGATTAAAGTGTTTTCCTCAGAGCTGATTGAGCCCGCATTAACAGTGGAGCAGCATAACACCTATCGCCTAGTGCTCATTACACGTGAGCTTGATACCCCTTTTTGGGCGAAGGTAGAGCAAGGCGCGATGGCTGCAGCCGAGAGCTACGGTGTCAGCCTCGAGGTATGGGGGACTTACGGAACGAACCGGGATGATTTTCTGAAAAATATTGAGATTGCGATCGCTTCCAAGGTAGATGGCATCATCGTGCAGGGGCTGGATACAGACGAGTTCAAAAGCTTGACTAAAGTAAAAGCAGCAAGCGGCGGCATTCCTATTATTACCGTTGCCAATGATGTGCCAATGAATGAAAGTTTGCGCCGAACGTATGTTGGCTCCGATCATCTAGAAGCAGGCAGCATGATTGCTCGGCAGCTTGTGTCTGACATGGGCTTTGTTGGCAAGGTGGTATTAATGGTCTCGGATCGTCAGGAGCATTTCCAGCGCTCTCGTCTGACAGGCATATTAAATGTACTGAATCCCTATAAGGATATTGAGACGATCATCGTTGCGGCAGGAGAATCGCGTGTGGATGTGGCGGGCGCAACGACTAAGCTGTTAAATGAAGTGCCGGATGCGGATGCCTTTATTGCGGTTTCGGCGAATCATGCAGGTTCAATTATTCAGGAAATTGGAAAACGGATGCAAGTAGATCCATTCTTCATCTATTCCTTCGATGATTCTCCAGAAACGCTGACGCTTATGCAGCAAGGCAAGATCGACGCTTTAATTGCTCAATCTCCGAGTGCGATGGGAGAGAAAAGCGTTGCCTACATGATCAAGTGGCTGACCGGAGAGCTGGTTCCGCTGAACCCGGACGGTTATTTTACAGACATTAGAGTCCTTCGGGCGGAGGATGTTAGATGAACAGTATTCAGCGGAAAATATTAACGATGTCGGTTATCGTGCTGTTTATTATGGTGACGATTTGGGTGGTTCTCACCTATTACAATCAGAAAACGCAAGAGCAGTATAATGATATATTGCAGCGTTATTTGCGCATGAATGAAGTAACGGATCGCAGCCATCAGACGATTATTGCTCTAAATGACTACTTGCAGAAGCCATCGGCTCTTAAGCTCGATAAGCTTGCTCAAACGAAGGAAAGCATGATGATAGCGAAGCTGCATTCTGTGACGCTGCGCAACAGGGACAACGCTTTTACACTTGCGAGCTATATTAATATGATTGATAGCTTGGTGGCGACAGCAGACTTGTCGGTCATGTTTCTAGAGCAGGGTAATACCGATCAATCGGCGGAGAGATTTGAAGAGGCCACCCGAATTGATAAATATATCGCCGAGACGACCATTACGCTTATCGACAAAGAGGTTCGAACCTATGATACGTTTTACCGCGGCATTATTGAGCAAAGCACAGAGCTGAAGCGGCTGGGCGTATGGTTGCTCTCGTTAATTACAATTATTTTGCTGTTATTTACGTATTGGTTTTCTCTTAGCATTACAAGACCTATCTATAAACTTACCATTGCCGCTAAGGAGCTGTCTCGCGGCCGTTTCGATAAGCCAATTGAAGTACACTCCAATGATGAAATTTCATTCCTCGCGAAGACCTTTGACCGCATGCGCGTAAATATTAACAATCTGATTTCCGAGATTCAACAGAAGGCACAGCTTGAAAGTGAGCTGCAGCAGAGCAAGCTTCTCCTTAAGGAGAGCCAGCTCATTAGCTTGCAAAGCCAGATAAACCCCCACTTCTTATTTAACACCTTAGATACTCTCTCCAAAAAAGCATATCTGGACGGCTCCGAGGAAACGAGCGATTTGATCGCTAGTGTTGCGGGCTTGCTTCGCTATAATCTCCGCCGCTTGGACCGGGCAGTTACCCTTGAAGAGGAGCTGTCCGTCGCTTTAAAATATATCGAAATTCAGAGCGCCCGCTTTACGGATCGGCTTAGATTCACGCAAGAGGTAGACGAAAGCTGTTTGCAAATTAAGCTGCCATGCTTAACGCTTCAGCCCATTATAGAAAATGCAGTTATTCATGCGGTTGAGCCGCTTGTAGATGGTGGTTCGATTATGCTTCGCATTTACGAGAAGGACGATTGGGTTCAGATTGAGATTGAAGATGACGGCGCAGGGATGACGGCAGAGAAGGCCAATCATATTTTGCTGGAGGGCGGCAATGCTGACGGCTTGGGACATTCAACAGGGATAGGATTCAGCAACGTCGTTAAGAGGCTGCGTTTATTCGTTGGTGACGATGATGTCATTGACATTGTCAGCGCGCCTGGACACGGTACGAAGGTCACGATAAAAATTCCGAGCATCAGGGGAGAATGAGTAGTCATGCTAAAAATATTAATCGTAGATGATGAGCAGGTTGAGCGCGAAGGGCTGCAGGCTATTTTGCAAAAAGGATTTCCTGCCTGCGAGTATAAACAAGCTAGAAATGGTGCTAGGGCGATTGAAATTGCTAACGAATGGCAGCCGGATCTTATTCTCATGGATATTAAAATGCCTGGCGTAAACGGTATAGAGGCGATTGAGCAAATTTCGGTGTTTTTGCCGGATGCCAAATTCATTATGGTTACCGCATACGATTCTTTCGATTATGCAAGAAAGGCAATTAAGCTTGGGGTTAAGGACTATTTGCTCAAGCCGAGCAAGGCAAGCGAAATTGCAGCAACGATTGGCAAAGTAATCGACGAGATCATGCTCGAAAGAAGGCTGAGGGAGCAGCATCTATATGAGGAGACAGCTCTGCGCAAGGTGATGCCGCTCATAGAATCCGATGTTGTCACTCAACTGCTGTTCGACCATGTCCATGATGTGCATATTGATGATATGCTGCGCCTGCTTGGCGGTGATGCTACAAGCGAAGCGTTTGTTATGCTCGTTGTATTGCCTAAAGAAGCCGCAGCCGATGTGCTTTACTGCGCTCTTAAAGCGAAGCTGAGAGAGACGGGAGGCGGCTGGGTCGGCGCGATGTCCGGCAGGCAAATTCCAATCATTATTTTCCGGGAGGCCGGAAAAACGTATCGCTCGCAAGCGGTATCGCTAGTTCAGACATTGCTGCTGCAGCGCCTTGGAGCCGGCGATTTCTTCATAGGCATTGGGGATACCTATACGGGTCTGGATAATGTTAGGTTTTCGTATCAGGAGGCTTTGCTCGCGACAGCAAACGTTGATCAACCTGTGAAGCATCAATTTTATGGGGAGATGCAGCTGCAGGCGACAAGCCTCGGCGGTTATCAGGACAGAGCAGCCGAGAAGCAATTCATTGATATTATCCGTTTAGGGAAATGGGATGAGGTTCGGAATACCGTTATGGATCTAATTGCAGTCTGCGATCAACGTCATGCGGCATTGGCTGAGGCGGGGCAGTGGGTGCTGGAGCGACTGTGGATTATTGCCCGTGTTGCAATGGAAATGGGAATCGAGGTAGAGAAGCCGCTATTTTCGTTTCAAGTGAGGCAGTATCAGCAGCTTCGTGCAGAAACAGAATGCTTGCTCAGCAAGCTTATCGAGCGAGTCAAGGCTCATCAGGAAAGTGTGCAGCCCGATGCGGTTGCGCAAATGAAGCAATATATTATCGCAAATTCCGATCAGGATATTTCACTGGAGCTGATGGCGAAGCGGATCGGCCTCAGTCCGTTCTATATGAGCAAAATGTTCAAGGATCAGGAAGGCATTAATTATATCGATTTTCTTACCGAGTGCAGAATTGAGAAGGCAAAGCAGCTGATGGCGGACCCGGAGCGCAGCTTCAAGGAAATTACGTTTGAGGTGGGTTATAACGATCCGAATTACTTCAGTAAGGTGTTTAAGAAGGTATCGGGGGCGTCGCCTACCGATTATCGCAGATCGATTATTGGCAGCAAAAGATAAAGGAGGCTGTCCGTCGTAAAAAAATGCAGACGATCGCAAAAGAGTGCTGGAATTGCACGACTTCGCTCTTCCATTTAAATGCTATATTTGAAAATGTAAGCAGTTACATTTTGTGAGATGAGGGAGCGGGGAAAATGAGGAAAAGATTTAAAAGAGGCGGGGCTATATCGTTAGTATTGGCGTTAGTGCTCGTGTTGGCGGCTTGCTCAGGAGGCAACGGGAATGAAGGGGCTTCTAAATCGAATACGAAGGGATCGACTGCAACAAAGAGCAACGTAAAGTCAGGCGATGAACAGCTGGTCATCGGCTTCTCGCTGGATACACTGCAGGAGGAACGCTGGCAGCGTGATCGTGACTTGTTCATTGCAGCAGCGGAGGCGCTAGGCGCGAAGGTTGAAGTACAGGCAGCCAACAGTGATGATGCGAAGCAAATTTCGCAGGCAGAGAACCTGATTAGCCAAGGTGTGGATGTTCTTGTTGTCGTTCCTCATAATGCGGAAGCAACGGCTGCAATTGTAGAAAAGGCTCATGCAGCTGGCATTAAAGTACTTGCTTATGACCGCTTAATTAAAAACTCTGATTTGGATTTATACATTTCCTTTGATAACGAGAAGGTAGGAGAAATGCAGGCGGAAGCGATTGTTAAGCTAGCTCCTAAAGGTAAATTTGTTTACATCGGCGGCTCGGAAACGGACAATAACGCGCATTTATTCAAGAAAGGCGCCTTTAATATTTTGCAGCCGCTTATTGACAGCGGTGACATTCAAGTCGTATTCGATCAATGGACGAAGGATTGGAATCCTGCGAATGCATTAGCGAATATGGAGAATGCACTTACGGCAAACGACAATAAAGTGGATGCGGTAGTTGCAGCGAATGATGGTACAGCAGGTGGAGTAATTCAGGCGCTTGCAGCACAAGGAATGGCTGGTAAAATACCGGTATCCGGTCAGGATGCGGAGCTTGCAGCAGCACAGCGCATCGTTGAAGGCACACAAGTCATGACCGTGTATAAGCCGATCAAGGATTTGGCCGAGAAAGCTGCGGAGCTTGCTGTAAAGCTTGCTAAGGGCGAGGATGTTGGAGCGGATAAATCAGTGAACAATGGCAAGATCGATGTACCCTCTGTTTTGCTTGATCCAGTAGCCGTAGATAAATCGAACATCGATGCGACGGTCATAGCGGATGGCTTCCACTCCAAGGAAGATGTTTACAAAAACGTGAAATAGCTGCTTTTGATGGGGCGCTAGGGGGATGAAGCGACGGGCACTCTGACGCTCATCCCTCTCTTTCTTATATTCGGAGGTGGAGGCAAGATGGCGGCAGCATTAGAAATGCGCAAAATAACGAAGCAATTTCCAGGCGTTAAGGCGCTTGATGAAGTAACCTTTTCAGTGAAAAAAGGCGAGGTGCACGCGTTATGCGGTGAGAATGGTGCGGGTAAATCGACACTGATGAAGGTGCTTAGCGGATTGTATCCGCATGGTACCTATGAAGGTCAGATTCTCATTAACGGGGAAGAAAAACGGTTCAATAAAATAAAGGATGCAGAGGAAGCAGGCATCGCCATCATCTATCAGGAGCTTGCTTTGGTTAAAGAGCTGTCCATTGGCGAAAACTTATTTTTGGGCAAAGAGCCAGCTGTTTTCGGCGTTATTAACTGGGAGCGTGTGTTCAAGGAAAGTGAGCGTTGGCTGAAGGAGGTCGGTCTGCACGATGTTAATCCGGAGCAGGTGATCGGCGGCCTTGGCATTGGCAAGCAGCAGCAAATTGAGATTGCCAAGGCATTGTCCAAGAGGGCTAACATTCTTATTTTAGACGAGCCGACTGCGGCTTTGACGGAGCAGGAGGTCGAGATCCTGCTGGGGATTTTGCAAGAGTTCAAGAAGCGGGGCGTGACCTGCATTTATATTTCCCATAAGCTCAATGAGGTTTTTGCAATCGCAGACACCGTTACGGTGCTGAGGGATGGCCAGACCGTTGGTACCTATGCGATTGAAGAGATGAATGAGGATAAAATCATCGCGCTTATGGTGGGACGGGAGCTTAAGGAGCGGTTTCCCCGCATCGATTCAACTCCGGGCGGGGTTATGCTGAAGGTTCAGAACTATTCGGTGATGAATCCAGAGCGGCAGGGAAGGCGGGTCATCGACAATCTGAGCTTTGAGCTGCGAAAGGGTGAAATTCTAGGCATCGCGGGTTTAATGGGGGCTGGGCGTACAGAGCTAGTCATGAGTTTGTTCGGCTCTTATCCAGGTGAGAGCATGGGAAAAGTCGAGATTGAAGGAAAGGCAGTCAGGATCAAAAATACGCAGCAAGCGATTAAGGCGGGCATGGCGCTCGTATCGGAGGACCGTAAAAAATACGGACTAGTGCTCGGCATGGATATTAAGAGCAATATGAGTCTTGCCAGCCTAGGCTCGTTATCCTCTGCGGGTGTTCTTAATCACAATGCGGAAATCGCCGCAGGCAATCAATATTTGCACTCGCTTCGTGTGAAAGCAAATTCGGTAGAGACGATAGTTGGCACGTTAAGCGGGGGCAACCAGCAGAAGGTAGTGCTTGGCAAATGGCTGATGACCGTTCCCAAAATATTAATATTGGATGAACCTACTCGCGGTATTGATGTTGGGGCCAAATTTGAAATTTACAATATTATGAACGAATTAATTACGCAGGGAGTTTCCATTATTATGGTATCCTCCGAGCTTCCAGAGCTGCTCGGCATGAGCCATAGAATTATCGTCATTGCGGAAGGCAAGCAAACAGGTGAATTTACAGCGGATGAAGCAACGCAGGAGCTGATTATGACGGCTGCAACGGGAGGAAAAGGAAGATGAGCATGAATCAAGAGACGCTATTGAACCAAACAAAAGCGAAGCGACGACCGAACTGGTTTAAGTTTGATGCGCGGGCGTACACGATGATCGGTGCCTTATTGTCGATCTGGGTATTATTTTCACTGCTGCATGACCGCTTCTTGTCTCCGACGAATATTTCGAATTTATTTTTGCAAATGTCAGTCACTTCGATTTTGGCTATTGGCATGGTGCTGGTCATCGTTGCTGGTCAAATCGATTTGTCGGTAGGCTCGCTAGTCGGGCTGACGGGCGGTATCGCGGCCATTCTGAACGTATGGTATGAGTGGAATTTGATTCCAGTTATTATTGCCACGCTCGGAATAGGTGCGGCTATTGGATTTATACAGGGCTGGATTATCGCTTATCGAGCAGTTCCGGCGTTTATTGTCACCTTGGGCGGTATGCTTATTTTTCGAGGCGTGTTATTCGGAACGACAGGCAGCGTTACGATCGCACCGCTGACACCTTCTGTGAAGGCGATAGGACAGTCTTATGTAGGAGATATGATCGGTTGGATTTTTGGGATAGCCGCATTAGCAGTTGCTGGTTATTTGGTCATGCGCAAGCGGGCAGCTAGAGCTAAATTTGGCTTCGATGTGGAACCGTTTGCGGTAAGCGTACTGCGGCTTGGTGTCATTGGGGCGCTCGTTATTGGTTTCGTTTATTTAATGAACAGCTATAAAGGCATCCCCGTTCCATTCGTAATGGTGATCGTACTGGCACTTATTTTCACATTCATATCGAAAAATACGACGTTCGGCAGGCAAATCTTCGCAATCGGGGGCAATGCTGAGGCAGCTCGTCTATCCGGCATTAACATTAAGCGGCGCATCCTGCTCGTGTTTGTACTTTGCAACACATTGGCAGCGATTGCTGCGCTTGTCTTGACTGCCCGCTTGAATGCGGCGACGATGAGCGCAGGACAAAACTATGAGCTTGATGCGATAGCGGCATGCGTCATTGGCGGAACGAGCTTAATGGGCGGGACGGGCAGCATCGTTGGCGCGATTATTGGCGCACTGGTGATGGCTAGCTTGGACAATGGGATGAGCTTGATGAATCTGGAGTCGTTCTGGCAATATATCGTAAAAGGAGGCATTCTCATTCTAGCGGTGTATGTGGACATTTATACGCGGCAGCGGAAGAAAGCATAGTTATGTTGAAGGGGGCGTGGCGCCCCCTCAGATATGCAGTATTTTCCTTAAAAGGTGGGTTTTCCCAACAAGTAAATGTTTAGATCAACTTATATAATTAAGAGAGCTTCAAATATTCCTCGCGCAAAATACCGTAATAGTCGATGTCCTCATACGCATCCCACTTCAAGTAATGCTGACGAAGGGTACCTTCGTATTTCATCCCTGCTTTTTTCATTACGCTGGACGAAGCGGGATTTTTGGTCATAGCAGCTGCATGAATTTTATGAAGCTTAAGCTCATCAAAGCCAAAAGCAGTAATTCGTTTTACGCCCTCCGTAACAAAGCCTTGGTTCCAAAAGGGTTTACCCAGCCAGTAGCCAAGCTCGGCTCTGTTATTATGATTGTCGAGCTGCATGCCGATGGTTCCCATAAATCCATTGGTTTCTTTGTTAATGATGCCAAACGAGTAGCCAGCACCATCCCGTAAAACCTCGGCTCGATGGCGAATGAATGAAAGAGCTCCGCCCTTCGGATAAGGATAAGGGATATTTAACGTTGTGCGAGCTACGTCATAATCATTAATTAATCGTTCCAATTCATCGGCATCGCCTTCTTCCAGCTGCCTAAGGATTAGCCTTTCTGTCGTTAATACAGACACGGCACACACCTCCTAATGGTGAATTTCTTTTCATTATAAACCATCTGCTGGAGAGAGGCTGTGCTAAGAGCAAATTTTTCTTTGAAATTATTTCTATTTAGCGAAGAAGCTATTGAATATATCGGCTGTTTTTTTCTGATCGGGCGAAATGGAAAACAGTACAAAGTCTCCATTTCGGATAATTTGATAGTTTGTCGCTTGCTCATATTGATCCTGCAAATACGCTTCATAAGCCTTTTGCACCGTTTCAGCACGCTGCTTGAAGGCTGCTTCGATATCTGAAAAGCTAGTATCCGATTTTAGCTGCACGACTGAAAACTCTCCAGCTTGTATCATCATTTTAGGCTGATAGAAGCTGCCAGCAATAAGCTGTGTTTCCGGGTCAATCCCAAAGATTTCTTTAATCTGTTCTCCTTCAACCGCCAAGAGCGGACCGAGTCCAGAATCGGCTTCAAGTTTCGCTGCAATAGAAGCTGTGGTAACCTCTGAACTAGAATCTTCGTCACCTAGTTCGGCTGTTGGTTTCGGCGAAGGCGATGTCGTTGCAATCGGCAGCATAGATGGCTGCGGTGTTGCTGTCGGCTTAGCGCTTGGTGTCGGTGTTGGTTTTGGTGTTGACGATGGCAGCACAATAACCGGTGGCTTGACTGTCGCAGATGGCTTAAGCGTCTGGGTAGGTTTTTTGGTCGGTTTTGCCGTCGGTGCTGCTTCATGACCAGATCCGGTTACAGGCTCCTGAGTCGCTTTCGGTTTCTCTGTTTCAGGTACAGCTGTTGGCTCTGCCGCAGCAGTTGGATCGATAGCGGCAGATGGCTCGTCCGATACTTCCGGCTCATCCGATGGAGGGGCCTCACTCGGCTGCTCCGTCGTAATCGTTTCAGCCGATATATTAGAGGTATTTATTGTTGAATTTTCATTATTGCTGCAGCCAACAGCTAATATGACTATTGCTGCTGCCAGCAAGGCAACGCATAAATAGTTGTTTTTAGACATAAACACCCTAATTTCCCCTTTTATTGTTGTTATAGGTTTAGACGCTAAGGAATGATAATAGTTGCAGTATCAATCATTTTAGGTTAGAATTTTCGCGCCTGCGAAGGTGTCATTCCCTTATATTGCTTATACAGCTTTGTAAAATAGTTCGGATTCTCGCAGCCGACCTTGGCGGCAATTTCGGTAATCGTATCATTGCTCTGGCGAAGCAGTCTTTCAGCCTCGTTCATTCGACTAACGTTGACGTATTCGACGAACGTTCGTCCGGTCAGCTTCTTGAACAGCTTGCAAAAATGGTAAGGGTTAAGGCTAACCTCTTTGGCTGCTTGTGTAATTGATATTTTCTCGACAAAATCAGACTCGATGCGTTGAATGAGCAGCTTGAAACGGTCGCGGTTCACGAAATAGGGCTCCGCAGGTTTGTTTGCAAGCTGCTGCTCTATAAAAGTGCGCGAGAGCAGTGTAAACAGAGCATACAGCTTTGATTTTACGACAAGCTGATAGGCGGGAGGCTTCATCTCAAGCTCGGCAATGACCTCGTCAAGAATCGGGTAGTAGCTAAGACAAGCTTCATCTTGATCAGAAGGCTTAACCGGAAGGTGAAGCCTTCCTTCAAGATATGGAGCGACAAACTGCGCGTGCACCGGATCATGAACCCAATCATTGAAGAGTGACGAATTAAGTACGATGCAGTCGTAATGAACATTTTCGTACCGAAGGGCGTAACCGACATGAAGTCCGCCGCCGGGTATGATAATGACATCGCCGCTATTCAAGAGATAAGGGCGGCTGTCGATATGGAACATCGCGCTGCCTTCTCTCATGACGATGATTTCGAAATGCTCATGCCAATGCAAATAAAGAATGCAGTCATTTGGTTTGACAGAATGACAGCGATTTCGAAAAAGCTGAATCGGATACGTTTTATGTTCTAGACGGGTATTTTCCCAAAGTTCCCTTGGATAGGTCATTCCCTGCTCACCACCACAAGATTAGACTATTATTACGCAAGATTGTATAGAGTCATATGCAAAACTGCTAGCTATAATGGAGTTATTAAGAACACTATAAGCCAATATTGGAGTGATATACAAGGATGGAAAATAAATTGCGAATTGGAACACTTGTAGGCGGAGGAAATGCGGATCATGTTATTCCACAAATTGTAAAGCATGGCTTTGAATCGTTTAATCTTACCTTTTGGCAGACGACGGGCAGTACAGATCTTGTGGAGATGGCGAAACGGGTAAGCGCGCTCGCGGAGGAGCATGATTTTGTTGTGCCAGCTGTAAGCGTTTTCGGAAATCCGTTGACTGGGGAAGGCAATAACGCGGATACGCTCGCGAGCTGGGAGCGTCTTATCGATCATGCTCATTTGTTTGGAGCGGATATTGTATCCGGCTTTACAGGACGTTTGACAGGGCAATCGATCGACGAGTCGATTCCGAAATTTAAAGAGGTGTTCGGTGAGCTTACGCGCAGAGCAGCAGAAAAAGGTGTTCGAATCGCTTTTGAAAACTGTGATATGGGCGGTACTTGGGCTACCGGAGACTGGAATATCGCACATAACCCTACAGCGTGGGAGCTCATGTTTGATGCGGTGCCTGAGGACAATATCGGACTAGAGTGGGAGCCCTGCCATCAGATGGTCAGCTTGATTGATCCGATTCCACAGCTTCGCAAATGGGTGAACAAGGTGTTTCATGTACACGGGAAGGATGCGACGATTGCTTGGGATATTGTAAAGGAGCATGGTGTCCACGGCAAGCAGCCATTCGTATGGCACCGGACACCGGGCTTCGGAGACACGAACTGGACGGATATTATCTCCATCCTGAGACAGAATGGCTATAAAGGAACGATTGATATAGAAGGCTGGCATGACCCAGTTTATAAGGATGAGCTGGAAATGACAGGACAAGTACATGGGTTGAATTACTTGAAGCGCTGTCGCGGTGGAGATTTTGTTCCAAATCCAGTCTAACGAATAAAAAGAGAAGGCGAGGAGAGAAGAGGATGACGATAAAGCATCGAGTGGTTGTTGCTGGCTGTGGCGGTATGGCCAATACATGGGTGGATTATGCCAAGGAAAGAGCAGATACGGAAATTGTAGCGCTTGTCGATATCAAGTTGGAGTTTGCGCAGGCGATGGCGGAGCGTAAAGAACTGGCCTGTCCAGTCTTCACTGATATCAGACAAGCAATCGCAGAGACAGGTGCGACGATGGTATTCGATGTAACGATTCCAGCGAGCCATTATACGATTAGCACCTCTGCATTGGAGCATGGCTGTCATGTGTTTGGAGAAAAGCCGTTAGCGGAAACGATGGAAGACTGCAGCGCAATTGTACGTATTTCTCAGGAATCAGGCAAAACGCATGCCGTCATGCAAAATCGTAGATTTGACCCGCGTATTCGCGCGTTTCATCAGCTCATTGCGGACGGAACGATCGGCAAGCCAGGGTTTATAGGTGCGGATTTCTTTTTGGGAGCTCATTTTGGAGGTTTCCGTGATGCGATGGAAAGTCCGCTGCTGCTTGATATGGCGATTCATACCTTTGATCAAGCGAGATATATTTCCGGTGCCAATCCAGTATCTGTCTATTGTCATGAATATAACCCGCCGGGCTCATGGTATGCTGGAAATGCTATGGCGATTTGTATTTATGAAATGTCGGATGGCTCGGTCTTCAATTATCGCGGCTCTTGGTGCGCGGAAGGTGCAACAACCTCATGGGAGGCGTCATGGCGGGTAACCGGTGAGCATGGTACGGCAATTTGGGACGGTATTGGAAATCCATATGCGGAAGTTGTGGCGGCTGGAGATCAGATAGGCAAGTTTATTCGCGATTACGAGCGCGTAGAAACAGAGCTTCCGGAAATGGCGAATACGTTCCATAAGGGCTGCCTAGATGACATGTTCGCCTCACTTGAAGAGGGCCGCAAGCCGGAAACGGATTGCAGCGACAACATCTACAGTATGGCAATGGTTCTAGCAGCACTAGAGAGCGCTGAAAAAGGCCAGAAGGTGAAAATTGCCGACTTTATAGGTGCGGCTGCCGTTAAATAACAGGAAAATAATAGAAGCGGCTCCATCCCTTGACTTAAGGAATGGAGCCGCTCTTTATTCTCAAGCTGTTATTTAGAAATTAAAATTATCCGGGTCTGAACCAAATCGTTGATCGCGGTTAAGCGCACTAATTTGTGATATTTCCTCAGCTGTCAGTGAAAAGTCGAAAATATCTGCGTTTTCCTTGATACGTACTGGGTTAGTTGATTTTGGAATCGTAATGACTCCGTTTTGAAGATCCCAGCGAAGCACAACCTGTGCAGGAGATTTGCCGTATTTTGCACCAATCTCTGCAAGTATGCTGTGGTCAAGATTGCCCTGCATAAGCGGGCTCCAGGCTTCGAGCTGAATCTTGTTGCTCTTCGTGAAGCTGAGAAGCTCTGTCTGGGTAAGAAGTGGATGAAACTCCACTTGATTGACCATCGGAACGAACTCGCCGGAAGCGATAACATCACGCAAATGATGAATTTGAAAGTTGCTGACACCAATAGCGCGGACGTAGCCGTCGCGGTAAAGCTTTTCAAGCGCGCGCCAAGTCTCCTTGTACTTCTCTTTCACAGGCCAGTGGATGAGCAGCAAATCAACCACATCTAGGCCAAGTTTTTTTCTGCTTTCCTCGAAGGCAGCTAGGGAGGACTCATATCCTTGTGCGGAATTCCAAATTTTTGTCGTTACAAAAATTTCATCACGTGTGATGCCGCTATTGCGAATGCCTGCGCCTACGCCTTCTTCATTATTATACGCTGCTGCTGTATCAATGCTTCTATAGCCAGCCTCAATAGCAGAGGTTACTGTTCTTTCTGCTTCACCGTCATCCTTTACCTTCCATACGCCAAGGCCGAGCCAAGGCATCTTAACACCATTGCTTAATATCGTCGATTCTGTTCGCGCGTTAGTCATTAGTGAATAACCTCCTACTAAAGTGATAATTCCAAAATCGCTTTAACATCCTGTTTCTCTAAACGTTTGAAAGAGCCAATCGCGCCATAGCGAACAGCTTCCTCTGCCATCCGATCAAGCTTGTCGCTGCCAATCTCGAAGTCAGCCAGACGCGACTCGGCGCCGATTCGTGTGAAGAAGTCACGAGTGGCTTGAATTCCTTCAAGCGCTACTTCTTTATCTGATTTGCCCTCTGGATTTACGCCCCATACGCGTGTTGCATATTGCACGAAACGATCGATCCGCTCCTCGTGGACGTATTTCATCCAGTTCGGGAATATAACAGCAAGGCCTGCACCGTGCGGAATGTCGTAAATGGCACTCACTTCATGCTCAATACCATGAGACGCCCAGTCGTTCGCCATCCCGACGCTAATAAGTCCGCCGTTCAATGCGATCGTGCCGCTCCACATCAGATTGGCGCGAGCCGCAGCATCCTGAGGGTTCTCCAAAGCGATTTCTACATTTTCAATAACCGTTTGCAAAATTGACTCACAAAATCTTTCCTGCAGCGGTGTGTTTTCCGTTAAGCTGAAATATTGCTCGAATACATGCGACATGATGTCGACTGAACCATTAACGGTATGATTGCGAGGCACCGTGTAAGTAAGCGTAGGATCGAGAATCGAAAATTTAGGATACATATGTGCACTGCCTGCGCCGCGCTTCAAGTTTTCCTCCCAATTCGTGACAACCGAAGATCCGTTCATCTCTGATCCTGTTGCTGCAAGCGTAAGGATCGTTCCGAGCGGAAGCGCCTGCTGGATGACTGCTTTTCCAGTAAAGAAATCCCAAACGTCGCCCTCATAGGGAACGCCAGCTGCAATGGCTTTGGATGCATCAATAACGCTGCCTCCCCCGACAGCTAGTATGAAATCAACACCTTCTGAGCGGCAAATGTCAATGCCTTTGTTTACCGTAGTCAGGCGCGGGTTGGGTTCAATGTTAGGAAGCTCATGCACCGTAAGACCTGCTTCATGTAGCTGGCTAAGCGTTTTATCGTACAAGCCTGTTTTTTTCACACTGCCAGAGCCGTATACGAGTAGGACGGTTTTGCCATACTTTGCGGATAATTCGCCTACTTGGCTGACCGTACCTTCACCAAAGATAATATGAGTTGGGTTTACAAATTGAAAAGAGTTCATTCTTAAACCTCCTACGGTTGATTGGATAACCTTTTAAGTAACTAAAAGAGTTGTTTAGATATGTATGTGCCGTTTATTTTAGTGAAAAGAGTGTGAAAAGTCAAGGAAATCGAAAAATAAGATTGAAAGGATAACCTATTAGTTATATAATGAGTGGCAATGAGCTAGTAGCAAGGGGGCAGCAGCTATGGAAGTAGAAGTAAACAGCAAAAATATGAAGTTTTTTGAATGCTTCTCATCGCAAACGAGAGTTAAAATGATTGAATTGCTCGGTGTTCAACCGTTGAATATAAAGAGCTTATCTGAGGCGCTTGATATAAAGTCTCCTATTGTAACGAGACATATTCATATGTTAGAGGAAGCGGGCATCATCCGCTGTGAGAATGTGCCAGGCAAACGAGGCATGCAAAAGATTTGTCATTTGCAGCTAACTCAGGCGATGCTTCTATTCAAAAGCATACCGGAAAAGGCTGAGACGAAGCGCTACGCGGTGTCCGTTCCCGTCGGCCATTATTCTGCATATCAGATTAAGCCGACATGCGGTCTTGCCTCGGATTCAAAAATGATTGGCATGTGCGATGACCCGCGTTATTTCGCCGATCCGGAGCATGTCCATGCGAGAGTCATATGGTTTGGCTCTGGTTTTGTTGAATATCGCATACCTAATTATATGGTGAACAATGAAACGCCGGACTCATTGGAGATTTCAATGGAGATATGCTCGGAAACTCCTTGTGCGGTTAATCATCTGCCTTCCGATATCGCTTTTTCCATAAATGGTGTGGGTATTGGCATCTGGACCTATCCAGGCGATTTTGGCAACACGCGAGGCACGCATACCCCTGAATGGTGGTATAAAAATATTCAGCACGGGTTAATGAAAACACTTCGAATTAATAAGCAGGGCTCTTTTATAGATGGAGTTCAAGTGTCGGATGTGACGATAGAGCAGCTCATGCTTGCCTATGATAAAGAAATATTATTCCGAATTTCATGCAGCGCGACAGCGAAAAACTGCGGTGGCGTGACCCTCTTCGGCAAAGGCTTCGGTAATCACAATCAAGATATAGAAGTCACGCTTCGCTGTTTGTAATTGGGGAGAGGGTGGGCTAAAGCGATGAAAGGGGGCTTGCAAAGTCCCTTCTTCGTGTATTCATCACCTATGGCGTAGAACGTTGCTGCTTTCCCATCCAAGACGATGCTACCAACTACATTTTCAGCCTAAAACGATGCTACCTCCGCCTCGCCCCGCCCCGCCTACAGTGTACTTTTTGCAACAGAAACCTCACATGAAAGCAGATTGGCATCTCTACAATGCAATAATGCAATAGGATAGTGGTTAAACGAACGACTTTACGATTAAAACAGCTAATCCGTTGTAAAAAGTACAGTGTACGGTAAGTTTAAGTCGAGTTATCGCCCATTTCGTTGTAAAAAGTGCAGTGTAGCCTCGCTAGTACATCGCTCTCAGCACGAAAGTGTCTCTAGATTTGCCCGCTGCTCAGTCTCTCACGCGCATACGAAGTTCATTCCTCTCCAGCTTGACATCATCTGTTAGTATTCGTTATTGTTGAAGTCTTAATGATAATGAAAATCATAATCATTACATGAATATTAATTTTGAAATACTTATTTCGGAGGAGCGATCTGATGGACAGGAAGGATAACGTCCGTTACGTGGCATTATTATGAACATAAGCGAGCAAATTCTACTGTGGAATCAAGTTATCGTTAGGGTGCTGGATGTTCGGGTGATAGGAATTGGACGCGGCGACGAAATTCGTGACTATATAACTCCGGCAAGTACATTTATATTTGCGGCTAATGGATATGCTGAACTGTGGGCGGACGGCGATGTGTGGTTGTCCGAGCGGTTTCATTTGCTTCATATCGGAAAGGGAAAACGGGTAAATGTTCGAGCAGTCGGCTCGCTTGACGTCTATATGGTTTCATACAATGCCTCGTTGCCAGCTTCAGCGTTGCGGGAGTTTCATATGATGATGCAAACTGACAATCCATTTATGGAAAGTTGGGGGTTGTCGCCGTCAGAACCGCTCGTTTTGCTGGAGATGCTCGAAACCATGCTTGACGGCTGGCAAAAAGCGGATGATGGGATCAACGGGCAGCTCGACACAAAGATAAACATTGGGAAGGTAGACGGATTGAGGCGGTTGAAGGCCAAAGGGGATTTCATCCATTTCGCGCATGCGGCGTTGCGGGAGCGGACGGAGCATGCGGGCATGCCTTCGTTGGCAGAGCAGGCTATTCGTTATATGGCAAGGAATTATCGTGGATTGATTTCCGTGGAACGGTTGGCTCAGCAAATGAATTATACCCCGCAGTATGTTTCGAGGAAATTCAAAGAGCAGATGGGATGTAGTCCGCTAGATTATGTGATCCGGCTGCGCATGGACTTGGCGCGAAAAATGCTGCGTGATACCGCAGCGACGCTGCAGGAAGTAGCTGCTTATGTTGGTTATCAGGACAACATATATTTTAACCGTATGTTTAAGAAACAAACAGGCATAACGCCAGGTCAATACCGCAAAAAATATCGTAATGCAGTTTCGAAAGATACAACGAATTGGTCAGATTTATCTGATGTTGCAGCTCATCCAGCAATGTATGATGTAATTAGTAATGATAATCATTATCTATTAGAAATGGATGGGGGAAATGGTATGGCAAGCAGGAAAAGAAATCTATTGGCGACGGCGCTGTTATGTCTGACTATGGCGGCGACGGGGTGCGGGACAGCATCGGAAGGCGCAGGAGGAAATAGCGGAGCAACCAGTAAAACAGAGAATCGTACAGCAAATAGCGCATCGAATTCGAACCAATCAGAGGCGGAGGCTCCTGCCAACGTTGAAAAGCGAACAATTACGACATCGGTTGGCGATGTGGAAGTGCCTGTGCACCCGCAGCGTGTTGCGGCACAGGCATATTTGGGAACCGTGTTGGCGCTTGGCGTCCAGCCTGTTGCAGCTGAAACTTTTTTGATGAATAGTCCCTATGTGAAAGGGAAGCTTGACGGTGTGACTGATGTGGGCGATTCGCTGGAAGCACTGCTTGAAATGGAACCGGATTTAATCATTACGCAAATTAACGAAATAGAAAAAGTGGACAAGTATTCGCTGATTGCACCGACGGTGGCTATGCCTTACAACAGCTTTACGTCCATTCAGGAGGAAATGCGTTATTTTGGAGATGTGCTGGACAAAAAAGATGTTGCTGAACAGTGGGTTGCTGATTTTGAAAGCAAGATAGGCAATTTGCACGAAAAGGTACAGTCCGCACTCGGTAAGGGCGAGACCGTGTCCGTCATGCAAGAGTATGATGGCCTGGCATTTATATTCGGGCCGAAGTCCGGACGCGGCGGTCGAATTATGTATGAAATGCTGGGCACGAAGCCGCCCTCGGCAGTTCCTGATTATATGCTGACTGAATCATATTATGAACTTTCGCTGGAGTTGCTGCCTAAATATACTGGGGATTACTTGATTCTGACGACGGAATCGTCATTGGAGCAGTTGCAGGCCGATCCGATTTGGGGCAAGCTGCCGGCGATTCAGAATGGAAAAGCGTACCTATGGAATGAAAATCAGTCATGGTTTCGCGACCCGATTGCCGTTGAAGAACAAATAAACAGCTTGGCTGATTGGATTATTGAAGCCGCCAGAAAGTAGAGGGAGATCATGATTGAAGATCAATTATATGATGTAACGATAGTTGGTGGTGGCCCCGCAGGATTGTATGCTGCATTCTATAGCGGCTTGCGCGAGATGAAAACGAAGTTGATTGAATTTCAGCCTTTTCTCGGCGGTAAAGTACATCTGTATCCGGAAAAGATGATCTGGGATGTAGGCGGCATGCGTCCGGTCTCTGGTGAGCAGCTCATTGAGCAGATGACGGAGCAAGCATTAACATTCGAGCCTGAAGTTGTACTAGGCGAGAAGGTGACATCGATATCTAAAAAAGAAGACGGACAATTTGTGCTGCACACTTCGTCAGGTCAGAATCATTACTCGAAAACCGTTATTCTAGCCGTCGGCTACGGCATTTTTCAACCGACAAAGCTGCAAATTGACGGGGCAGAGCGATTCGAAGTTTCGAACTTGCATTATACGGTAAAATCGCTGGCCCGTTTTAAAGACAAAGTTGTTCTCATCTCGGGCGGAGGCAACTCGGCCATCGATTGGGCGATTGAGTTGGAATCAATAGCGAAAAAAGTGTATCTGACGTACAGGAAAGATATGTTGAACGGACATGAGGCTCAGGTGACGTTACTGCGTGAAAGCTCGATTGAATGCTTGTTCAACGTGACGATTCAGCGATTGGTTGCTTCCGAAGATCATGAGCATATTTCTACAGTTGTGCTGCATCGACAAGATACTGATGCCGAGACTGAATTGGAAGTTGATGAAGTTATTATCAGCCACGGTTACGATCGGGATCGGGATTTGCTGGATAATAGCGCGATGCGTATTGAGATGACTGATGATGGGGGAGTCAAGGGAACTCCAATGAGCGAAACATCTGTAGAAGGTTTATATGCTACCGGGGATATCTTGCACCATGAAGGGAAGCTGCACTTAATTGCCGGTGCCTTCCAGGATGCCGCAAATGCGGTAAACCGGGCCAAGCAGTATATTACGCCTGAAGCCTGGGCATGGGGATCAGTGTCATCCCACAACGATTTATTTGCCCAGAAAAATAGGGAACTACTGAAGCATTTATATTCAAAATAAGTGGAGCCTCATGCGCTGCAATTCGAAGTACCGCCGTCATATATTGGTTGATAGACTCTCCACTCTTATCTATGATTTTGCATTCTTCTTTAGTAAAGTCCACCTTTTGGTGGACTTTTTATTATATAGGGGACTATGTATTCTCAGAACCTGTTGATAACGATGCTGCGAGAGCAGCCGGAGAGCGGATAACGAAAGCTAACGGAAGCCAGAGACGCTAAAGCTCCATTTTTGGATAGCGTCACCTTTTAACGGAACAGGGAGACGCTATTACGCAGAAATGAACTGAAATCGGGCATGTAGGATACAAATAGAGGCGCGTGTTTCCGTTACAATCTTGAAACGAAAAATAAAGGCGATTTAGCGTCTCTGGTTTCCGTTAGAAGTGTGAGCTGACTCGTCTGCGATTTCCCATCACCCGTAAGGAGGATTTGTTCAAATATAGGAAAATATAAGTTTCACATTTATACTCCACCATGTAAATCCACAATCGTATCCGGTTGTGGATTTTTCTTATTTTGAATTGTTTGTTTTTTGTTTATTTCCGTTTTTCTTTGAAATTCTTATATTCAAACATAAACAAATATGATATGATCAATTCAAACAAATACAAAACATCATTCGGAGGTATATCCATGGTACAGAGTTTATGGGAAAACGAAAAAGCATCACAGCTTGAAGGCGGACTAGCAGAGCTTGTCTACCGCTCCAACATTATTGGTACAGATCGTCGGGTTTGTAATTTTGGCGGCGGCAACACATCGAGCAAAACAACCGTTAAGGATTTTCGCGGCCGTGACGTTGAAGTGATGTATGTGAAGGGCAGCGGCTCGGACCTTGCATCGATGAAGGCGGGCAACTTCACAGGTCTTCGCATGGATGATATTCGTCCTTTGTTCGAACGCTCTGAAATGCCTGATGAGGAAATGGTTGCTTACCTCGTCAACTGTATGATCGATTCGAAGCACCCGCGCGCGTCTATTGAAACGCTGCTGCATGCTTTCCTTCCATTTAAACATGTGGATCATACACACCCGGATTCTATTATTAGCCTCTGCTGTGCAGATAACGGCAAAGCGCTTGCGAAGGAAATTTTCGGCGACCGCTTCGTATGGGTTCCTTATGTTCGTCCTGGTTTTAATCTATCCAAAATGATCGCAGAGGGCGTTCTTGCTAATCCGAATGCAGAACTCGTGCTTATGGAGAAGCATGGTCTTGTTACTTGGGGTGAAACAAGCGAAGAGTGCTACGCACAAACGATCAAAATCATTTCTGAAGCGGAAGCATTTATTGAATCCCGTTTTGACGAAGCGTCTTTGTTTGGCGGCGTAAAATATGAAGTGCTTGATGCTGACGCTCGCAGAAGCGTTGCTGCACAAGTAATGCCAACGATTCGCGGCGCAGTAAGCGATGCGAAAAAAATGATTTTGACCTTTGATGATGAAGCGGATGTGCTTGCATTCGTCAGCGGACAAGATTCCCCGCAGCTGTCCCAGGTTGGCGCAGCTTGCCCGGATCATTTGGTACACACGAAAGTTGTTCCATTATTTATTGACTGGACGCCTAATGCAGAGGATATCGATGGCTTGAAAGCGAAGCTAACTGAAGGTATCGCTGCTTATAAAGAGCAATATAAAGCCTATTTTGATCGCAACAAAAACGAAGGTGACATCATGTTTGAAGCAGCGCCTCGTGTTATTCTAATTCCAGGTATCGGCATGATTAATACAGGCAAGAGCTGGGCTATGGCACAGGTAAGCGGCGCGCTTTATCACCGTGCAATCGCGGTTATGCGCGGTGCAACAGCACTTGGCGATTTCGTATCGCTTAGCGAGAATGAGTCATACAACGTGGAATATTGGCCGCTTGAGCTTTACAAATTGTCACTTGCTCCAGCTGAAACTGAGTTCTCACGCAAGGTTGCCTTCATTACTGGCGGCGCTGGCGGTATCGGAAGCGAAACAGCACGCCGTTTAGTATCTGAAGGCGCACATGTTGTGCTTGCTGACCTTAATCTTGAAGGCGCACAGAAGGTTGCTGCAGAAATTAATGAGCAATACGGCGATAACCGTGCAACAGCTGTGAAAATGGACGTAACGAGCGAGGAGCAGGTGGTTGCTGCTTATGCGGCTACGGCACTTGCCTACGGTGGTGTAGATATTATCATCAACAATGCAGGTCTTGCGACTTCAAGCCCGTTCGATGAAACGTCGCTTAAAGAGTGGAACCTGAATATGAACGTGCTGGGTACGGGCTATTTCTTGGTAGCACGCGAAGCGTTCAAATTGATGAAGCAACAAAGCATCGGCGGCAATATGGTATTTATCGGCTCGAAAAACTCGATTTATGCAGGTAAAAATGCTTCTGCATACAGCTCGGTAAAAGCGCTTGAAGCACATCTAGCTCGCTGTATCGCAAGTGAAGGCGGCGAATTCGGTATTCGTGTAAACACGATTTTGCCGGATGCGATTTTGCAGGGATCGGCAATTTGGAACGGCAGCTGGCGCAATGAGCGTGCAGCAGCTTACGGTATTGAGCCGGATCAGCTCGAAGAGCATTACCGCAAACGTACGACGCTGCTCGTTAACATTTATCCGCGTGACATTGCTGAAGGAATCGCATTCTTCGCATCCTCCAAATCGGACAAAACGACTGGCTGTATGCTGACTATTGATGGCGGCGTTCCTGCTGCTTTCACACGCTAGGAGGCGGCTGCGATATGTTTCAAGCGCGTGGAGAAAAGCATTGGTTTATTCCGGATGGTTATATTCCGCCGGATAGCACAGGAGCTCTCACCAGCCATGAATCGATATGCGTACTAAACTGTTCCTCAGAAGAAGCACTTATTAATATTACGATTTATTTCGAGGATCGCGAGCCATTGGAAAATATATTGGTTGTCGTACAGGGCAGACGCACGAAGCATATTCGCACTAGCTCATTGATGAAGGAAGGAGCGTCGATACCTATCGGCGTTCCTTATGCCATCGAGGTGCAGAGCGATATTCGCATTATTGTACAATATAGTCGACTAGATTCCACACAAGCAGAGAACACGCTGATGTCTACGATGGCTTTTCCAATAAAATAATAACTACACATTTGAAAGGGTGTTCGATATGTCCGATCGCGCATACGCGTTTTTTGAGGAGCAGCAGAAAGCAAGAGGAATTAATATAGATGAAGTGAAAGCAAGATTGAAAGCGCTCAAAATCGAAACTCCATCATGGGGCTACGGAGATTCTGGTACTCGTTTCAAGGTGTTCCAAAAGGAAGGCGTTCCTCGCAATCCATTTGAGAAATTTGATGATGCAGCGCAGGTTCATAAGCTAACAGGCATTGCTCCTTCAGTAGCGATTCATATTCCTTGGGACAAGGTGGAGGATTACAGCAAACTTAAGAGCCATGCTGAAAATCTAGGACTATCGATTGGAGCAATTAATCCGAATTTGTTCCAGGATGAAGATTATATGCTAGGTAGTGTAACGAATTCAGACAGCGCTATTCGCCGGAAAGCGATAGCTCACTTGCTGGAATGCGTAGACATTGCGAAGGAAACAGGATCAAATGAATTCAGCTTGTGGTTTGCTGACGGCACCAACTATCCAGGTCAAGGCCATATCCGCAAGCGTAAAGCGTGGATGCAGGAAGCATTAGCTGAAATGTATAGTGCGATGACGCCTGAAATGCGTATGCTTATTGAATACAAATGCTTTGAGCCTGCGTTCTACCATACAGATATTGCCGATTGGGGTATGGCTTACAACCTAGCGCAAAAGCTTGGACCGCAGGCGGAAGTGCTTGTAGATACAGGCCACCATTTGCCGGGCGCCAACATTGAGCATATCGTTGCTTATCTGCTAGATGAGAAGCGTCTTGGCGGTTTCCACTTCAACAGCCGCAAATATGCCGATGATGATCTCATTGTGGGCACGGTCAATCCTTATGAGCTGTTCTTGATTTTCTATCAAATTCTAAGCGCTGCTGGAGATGCTGATGCGGCTGTTCGCCAAAATGCTGAAAATATCACTTATATGATCGACCAATCACATAATATTGAACAAAAAATTCCAGCAATGCTTCGTTCCGTACTAAATGTACAAACTCAGCTTGCAAAAGCATTGCTTATCAACCACGACGAAGTGAACGAAGCTGCAGAGCGCCATGATGTTCTAGGTGCTGAGGATGCAGTTCGCCGTGCATTCGAATTTGACGTAACTCCGTTATTGCACGCGATTCGCGAAGAGCAAGGCTTGCCGCATGATCCGATGAAAGCATACCTTAGCAGCAGCTATGGCAATGATATTTTGGTGAGAGGCAAGGGTGGTGCCAGCTGGTGACCATTCTCGCTTATGATCTCGGGGCGAGCAGCGGCAGAGCGCTGCTTGGCCGACTGAATAACGGCAAGATCGAGGTTGAGGAGCTGCACCGGTTCTCGAATGATCCGGTGCAGGTCGGCGATCGGCTGCAGTGGGATGTTTTACGATTGCTGCATGAGCTTAAGCAAGCACTTTTGAAGGTTAAGCATCGTGATATTAAGCTGGACAGCATCGCGATAGATTCATGGGCGGTCGATTTTGGCTTGATCGGCAGCAATGGAGAGCTTCTCGGAAACCCTTATCATTATCGCGATCATCATACGGATGGCGTAATGGAAGAGGTTGTAGAAGAGCTTACCAAATCGGGTATTTTCGAGAAAACGGGTATTCAGTTTTTGCCGTTTAATACGATTTATCAGCTCGCCGCTTTGAAGAAGGCAGATTCTCCACTTCTTCGCGATGCAAAGCATTTTCTGATGATTCCGGATTTGCTGCGTTATTTCTTGACCGGAGAAATGTTCAATGAATTCTCCAACGCTACGACAACTCAGCTGTATAATCCGGTAACGGAAAGCTGGGATGAAGAGCTAATCCGCGCAATCGGCATTTCGCCGGAGCTGTTTGGTACGGTCGTCCAGCCAGGAGCGAAGGTTGGCAGCTTGAGGCAATCGTTGTGTGAGGAGCTTAGCGTTGATTCCGTTCCAGTCATTGCAGCAGCGGAGCATGATACAGGATCAGCAGTTGCAGCCGTACCTGCGCTTGACCGATCATTTGCCTACTTAAGCTGCGGAACCTGGTCACTGATGGGGACAGAGGTTGATTCCCCAGTAATTAATGAGCTGGCGGAGCAGTTGAACTTCACGAATGAAGGCGGTGCTTACGGCACTTATCGCTTGCTGAAGAACATTATGGGCCTATGGATTTTGCAGGAATGCAGACGTTCATGGGAGCGTGCAGGAATTTCGTACACCTTCCCAGAATTAGTTAAGCTGGCAGGTGAAGCGAAGCCGTTCGTTTCGTTCATCGATCCTGATGATCCATTATTTCTCCATCCGGGCGATATGCCTGCTCGTATAACCGAATATTGTTTGCGTACGGGTCAAGAGGCCCCTGCGGAAGCCGGTGCGATCGTTCGCTGTATTTTAGAGAGCTTAGCATTGAAATATCGTTACGTACTGGAGCTTACCGAGCAATTGTCGGGTCAAGCGTTTGGCGGCTTGCATATGGTTGGCGGCGGCATTCAAAATACACTGTTGTGTCAGTGGACGGCCAATGCGATCGGTAAACCGGTATGGGCAGGACCCGTAGAGGGCAGCGCGATTGGCAATATGATCGTTCAGTGGATTGCAAGCGGAGCGCTTGCGGACATTTGGGAGGCGCGTAAAGTCATTCGCGATTCCTTCCCTGTTGATGTATATGAGCCAGAGCAGCCGGAAGCGTGGGAGAGCGCATACAGTCTATTTAAGCAAAAAACGGGAATCGTTTAAAAGACGAATTCAAATATAAGTAAGGAAGAGGTACGCTATGCTGGCCCAGGAACGATACGACAAAATTGTACAGCTGGTAAATGAGAGAGGCAGCATCCGTGTAACGGAGCTGAGCGAGCTTTGTCAGGTGACCGAGGAAACGATTCGGCGTGACCTTGACCGCTTGGAACAAGCAGGACGTTTGCGCCGCTCCCATGGCGGTGCGGTTAGCGTGAAGGATCAGCAGCCGGAAATCCCCTATTTTGAGCGGGAGATTACGCATGCCGAGGAGAAGAGGCGTATCGCTGAGGAAGCGATAAAGCTCATTCAACCGAAGGATCGTATTCTGCTTGATGCGAGCTCGACGGCTTGGTATATGGCGGCTAGCATGCCGGATATTCCGCTGACGGTGCTAACGAACTCCATTAAGGTTGCGATGGAGCTGAGCAGCAAGGAGAAGATCGAGGTCATCTCAACGGGCGGTATTCTAGCTTCACGTTCCTTGTCCTATGTCGGTCCGCTAGCAGAGCGTTCCCTCGATGCGTATCATGTGGATAAAGCATTTTTCTCGTGCAAGGGCGTTCATTTGGAACGCGGCATAAGCGAGTCGAATGAGCTGCAAGCACGCATCAAGCATAAAATGGTAGGTATGGCCGATCAGGTTATCCTGCTTGCCGATTCCAGTAAATTCGGCGTTCAAGCGTTCACGCATGTCGCTGATTTGAGCGGGGTTGATATTATTATTACCGATGGACAATTGTCTCCTGAGCTGCGTGTGCAGCTCAAGGAACGGCAAATTTCGGTTACAACGGTTTAAGCGGTTCGGCGCTGGCTTCAGTTGAAGCGCAGCGCCGTTCTTCATTGATCTATGTGGGCTGGGTGCTTATTGAGCTAGAACGTAGTAGATTACTCGCTGAAATTTTTATTTAATTTTTCTTTTTAATCAAACTTGTCTGACAACCTGATAGAATAGAATGATAAGCAACGAAAGGGGTGCGGGTATGAAGGTATCATTATTTATTACTTGCTTAAGCGATGCGCTATATCCAAGGGTAGGAGAAGCGATGGTACGCTTGCTGGCGAAGTATGGTGTTTCATTGGAATTTCCGACGGTACAAACCTGCTGCGGACAGCCTGCTTTTAACAGCGGCTATTGGAAGGAAGCAAGGGATTCGGCAAAAACGATTTTGGATGCTTTTGAGGACAGTGATTTCGTTATTTCACCGTCAGGCTCGTGCACAGGCATGATCCATCATTATCCGAAGCTATTTGAAGATGATCCGGTTATGCTCAGTCGTGCTAATAAGCTGCAAAGCAAATCGTTTGAGTTTACTCAATTTTTGGTGCAGGTGCTGGGCGTTACGGATGTTGGCGCTTCATTTCCACATAAGGTAACTTACCATCCATCGTGCCACGGCAGTCGAATTCTTGGCGTTAAGGCAGAACCGATGGCGCTCATGCAAAACGTGAAGGGACTTGAGCTTATACCGCTGCCATTCGCGGAGGATTGCTGCGGTTTTGGTGGAACGTTTGCGATCAAAATGGCTGATATTTCCGGCGCGATGGTAACAGAGAAGGCCGATCATGTATTGGAGACGGAAGCAGAGGTACTGGTCGGTCTCGACATGGCATGTTTGCTTAATATCGCTGGAAATCTTCGCTATCGCAACGAGCCGGTTCGCGTCATGCATTTGGCTGAGCTTCTATATGAAGGGGTGAAATAAGGATGGCTGCAGTAAAATCGGATGCTACTGTAAAAGCAAGAGCGGAACTCGCCCTTAATGACGAATTTCTGCGCAAAGCGGTTAGATTTACAACGGAGCGACTGCGCAACGGCAAGAAAAAAGCGACAGATGAGCATGGCAACTGGGAGGAATGGCGGGAGCGCGGCAAGCAAATTCGTCTTCATACGATCGCACATCTGGATTATTATTTGGACTTATTCGTAAACAATGCCCGTGCCAACGGTGTTCATATTCATTTTGCGAGTACGGCTGAGGAGGCTGTCAAGCTTACGCTCGACATCGCCGAGCATGCGAATGCCAAGTCCGTTGTAAAATCAAAATCGATGGTATCGGAGGAGCTTCATCTCAATCATGCGCTTGAATCGATCGGTGTAGAAGCGGTTGAAACGGATCTCGGTGAATACATTATTCAGCTTGCAGGCGAGATGCCCTCCCATATTGTAATTCCAGCAATTCACAAAAATCGCTATCAAATTGCCGAGCTTCTCTCGAAGGAAGCAGGCTACACCTTGCCGCCGGATACGACTGCGCTTGCAGGCTTTGTTCGCAAGAAGCTTCGCGAGAAGTTTCTAGATGCAGAGGTTGGCATGACCGGCTGCAACTTTGCGATAGCAGAGACGGGATCGATGGTGCTTTTCGAAAATGAAGGCAATGCTCGTATGGTTACTACCGTCCCCAAAACTCAAATTACGCTTATGGGCATGGAGCGCATCATTCCCTCATGGTCTGACCTCGAGGTGATGGCGACGCTGCTGCCGCGTTCGGCAACAGGCCAGAAGCTGACGATGTATATGTCCGGAATTACCGGACCGCGCCGCTCCGACGATGCGGACGGTCCTGACGAAATGCATATTATCATCATCGACAATGGGCGCTCGCTGCAGCTCGGTGATCCGGAATTTCAAGAGCTGCTCAACTGTATTCGCTGCGGCGCTTGCTTAAATGCATGTCCTGTTTATCGCCACATTGGCGGTCACGCATACGGAAGCACCTACAGCGGTCCGATTGGCGCAGTGCTAACGCCATCCTTGAACAAAAATATTGCGGAGTGGGATGATGTCGCGAACGCTTCAAGCTTATGCGGGGCATGTTATGAGGCTTGTCCGGTCAAAATACCGCTCCATGATATGCTCGTTTATTTGCGAAGACGCAAGGTGGAGAGCGGCAATGGCAGCAAAATCGAATCGATAGGCATGCAAGGCTTTGCTACAGTCATGGGCAATTCCTCCCGCCTTGGCGGTATGCTGCGCTTAGGGAAGCTTGGTCAAAAGCTGGTCGTTCGCAGCGGTGTCATTAAAACTAAGCTTGGGCCGCTCAAAGGCTGGAACACGTACCGTGTTACGCCTAGCTTGCCGAAGGAATCGTTCCGTGATCGCTGGGATACGCTTGATCAGGAATTAAAGCAGGGTCTTAAACAGATGGAGCCATCGATGGAAAATCGGATGGAGGAAATAGTGCGCAAGCGCGAGCTGGAAGAGAAGCAGGGCAAAGGGGGCCACGGACATGGCTGATACGCATAAGCAGTGGCTGGATAAGCTGGAAGCAGAGTCAAGGGCGAAGCAGGAGCTCTTTATGAATGATATTTCAGCTAAGCTAAGACATCCAAGAATGTATGAGAAGCCGCAGCATCCGTTCCGAGGCGCTCCTGATTTTTGGAACGCTTTTGAATGGACGGAGGAAGAGCGGATTAAAGGCTTTACCGACAACTTCCTATCGGTAGGAGGACATGTCGCCCGTCTTCAGACGATGGAGGAAGCGAAATCCTTTATTGTGCAGAAGGCGGAGGAAATGAGCGCGAAATACGTCATCCGTCAAAATGAGCCGGAGCTGGATGCGCTTGATCTTGAGGGCTCCCTTTCAGACTCTCAGGTGTCGGTATGGAATACGGATGAGGAGCAGTATTGGCGCGCCCGAGCGGCTGAGGCCGATTTTGGCATCGTGATGGCAGATCATGCAGTTGCCTATACGGGCTCGGTTACCGTATTGTCAGCTCCGAGTAAAGGCCGCTCGGTCAGCTTGCTGCCTACGGTGCTTATTATTATTATCCCGATTGAACGCTTGAAAACAAGACTCGGTGAGGTGCTAGTGAAGTTTGACGAGGCAGGCCGCGAGCAGCTGCCGGCGGGAATTCATTTTATTTCTGGCCCAAGCCGCTCGTCCGATATTGAAAACGACCTAACCATAGGAGTTCATGGACCTGGTATTGTGTATGCTTTGCTGGTAGGTTAAAATACATTCCAAACATGGACGTATAATTGGTCACGAATGCCGCCGCAGATTTGCATCAGCCGTTTACGCTTGGGAGGTGACTGGCTATGCCGTCATTAGAGGTAGAAAAGCTTTCGAAACGCAACCATTACGAGGAAATAACCGAGCAGGTGAAACGGCTTATTTTGGACGGAAAGCTGAAGGTAGGAGATAAGCTGCCTTCTACGAAGCAGATGTCCGAGCAGTTTGGAGTTGGACGCTCGACAACGCGTGAAGCACTCAGTGCGCTAAAAGCGATGGGACTGATCGACATTCGGCAGGGTGGCGGCTGTCGCGTCATACGCAGCTTGCCTGTTGAAATGGAGCTCCCGGAGCTGAAGTCTCTGCGAATGAACCGCAAAACAGTGCTGGAGCTGTTAGAGGCCCGCGAATCGTTAGAGGTGTCTAATGCGGCTATAGCAGCCGTAAAGCGGACCGAAGAGGATGCTGCTCAGCTCGCCAGCCTTATCGCTGAGATGAGGCGTACTGCCGGCGACGAAGCGGAGGGAGAGCGGCTAGACCTTCAGTTTCATCTCACTTTAGCCAAAGCTACTCACAATACGATAATGGTCCGTTTATTTGAATCGATTATGAATCATATTGAAACGGCGATCCACGATATTAGGCGCGTCGAGCTTTACGCAAGCACAGCGGTTGCAGAACGGCTTTATACGGAGCATTCTGCTATATTTGAAGCGATCAAGCAGCAAAATTCTGAGCTTGCAGCGGAGCGGATGAAGCAGCATTTGCAGCATATTGAAAGTATTGTGCGGAAGCATTTAGGCAATAGCTAGCGGATAGCCCGTCGGATGCAGCGCCATCGGTTATGCAGGTAGGAAACAGGCTGGTCAGAGGAATCTGATTGGCCTGTTTGTGGTTGTTTTTATGAAAACCAACTTCAGCCAGCTATTAATTGCTTTTCTGGTTTCTGTAAAAAGGTAAATCCGCGGAACATACAGAATGTATCAATAGCAAAGGATTACATCTAAACAACCATTCAATAGGAGTGATTAACCATGAATTTGGAAAATAAAAAAGAGGTTCTTACAGTACTGAATGCTGATATTACAGAATCCAGCTTCGAAAATGTTCGAGCAGAGCAGTTGAAGCTTGAATGCTGCAATCTCAGTGGAATGAGTATGAATGATGTGAATTTGACAGGCTTAAATATCTCTGATGCGAATTTGAGTGAGCTTCATATTAATGGCGCGCAGTGGGGCGGCGCACGATTTCAATGTATTGGCTTCGGAAACCCCAGTCAACCAGAAGTAGAATTCAACAGTACACCTGTGCAGTTCACCAATTGTCTTTTAGAAGGAGCCGTGTTTCATGATTGTAATTTAACGAATGCTAATTTGGAGAACTGTAATATTTCTGGTTTGGTCATCAATGGCGTAAATATCGAGGAATTAATAAAAAAGTATGCATCTGCTGAATAACGAAATAGCAGGGGACGAAAATAGTATAAATAAAGACTGCATCTGGCTAGTTCACCTTATATAGATTGTTCAATCCATGAAACAACTTTTTAAGACGAGGCTACGCTGCACTTTATACAATATAAGCGACCTTACTCGCCTAACTTCCTGCATACATTGCAGTTTGTGCAATGACTTGCCTATTTTATGGCGCAATTCGTTGGTTTGGAGCTAATTCTACTGCATAACTACATTGTAGCCGTCCGGAACAGCTCTCATGTAAGGTTTCTGTTGCACTAAGTGCAGTCTAGGCTGCTTCTCCTTAAACTAGTGGGGGATTTTACAGTGTGTGATACAGCGAATATGGGGTCATACGCAGCTAACGATGCTGCAAAATTAGTTCTATGAAGCAAGGAAGCCGCTGTCCTCCTTATGGAGGGCTGCGGCTTCCTTGCTTTCGTCATGTTATGCTATTTTATCGTAGCTAAATAATGTTTAATAAATTCCTTTGCTTTTTCCGGGTTCTTGCTGTCGGGACGGATACCGACGATCATGCTTTGCTTGTATAATGGAATATCATCAACAAGGGCGCTGTCGCTAATATCGATGCCGTAAATATGCTCGCCGTCATCTTCTGTGTTCAGCGTCATTGCAAGATCGTCCTTCATTAATGGCTTGAAATCACCATTCACGAGATCATCAAGCTCGATCAGGACACCTTGTCCGCCTATCCAATTAAAAATGTTTTTGTCCATAATGTAAATATCAGGATGCTCGGTAGCTAGAATAAGCACCGCCTTCTGTAAATAGGCATATTGCTGTGCCTCATCAGAAGGGACCATCGTTAGATTCGATACAAACCTTTGCCATTCCGGAAACGCTGTCAAAAGTGCGTTTTCAATCGGCTCTTCCTTAGGTGCATCCTCCGTCAGCATGTAATTGCCCATAAAAGAAACATCCAAGTCAACCGGAGGCAAGTTGGCTAGCCGCTCCTGCTCTTCCCGATAATTCACAAAGCTGAATATGCCGTAAATGATAAGTGCAACCGCTAACACAGCTCCGAATGTGTGGAATTTGTAATAGCGCCAAAAATGATCCATTTTCTCAGCTTGTCCAGCCATTTTCTTGTATTTACCATATTCCTGTTCATTGAACGCATCGGTCAGCTTACGATCCTCATACTCAAGAATAAGCCTGTACGCCTGCGTTATCTTTGCAAATGAATCCTCCGCGTCCGTCGTGTTTTCCTTTTGCCGCTGCGCTCTAGAGCGGGTTTGGCGCATAAGTGTCGTATAGCGCTTCTCCACTTCCTCTTTCGCCGCAAGCTCAGGTAGTCCCATAGTCTGATAGGCTTGTTTCAATTCTTCCACTTGTGTCACCTCAATTAGTAAGTAGCTCCTATATGATTCCTATCTATTAGTATACGGAATTCTACAGCTAACGCAAATTTTGACGGTTATATGAATGCATGGTTTGCAGAGGCTCCTCCACATCCCTGTGCGACGTGACTGAATTTCGAACAAAATAGTTGGAAAATTAACTTCACATTCTACCATGATTTGCTATTCTTAGAATAGGACAACTTTGACTGAGGATGGTGTACACATGACAGTTTCGTTAAAATTTGATTTTGGAATTGGAAGCGCGCCTGCTTCGCCCTATGTACAAGTGCTTCCAAGCACGCTATATGACGATGTGACGGGTTATGGCTTCGAGTCCAATGATCGAGTCAGCTCGCGTAATCGTGATGAGTCTGACCGTCTGCACGGCGCTTTCTGCATCCCGTTGGAGGCTGTATTTACGGTTGATCTGCCAAATGGGCTATATACGATAACAGCTACCATTGGAGATGCAATAGCGCCTACGAGCACCACTTTAAAATATGGCGTAGGCCGCATCGTGCTAAACAAGGCTGCGACCTCGGCAGGTCAGTATATGGTGCACAGCTTTACAGTTAAAGTAACGGATGGACGTGTGCGCCTTGCATTCTCAGGCATTGCACCGCGTATCAATGCGCTTCAGATCGATGAGGCGAAGCAAGCGACGACGATTTATCTCGCAGGCGACTCTACAGTAACGGATCAGGACACCTTTCCTTATGCCGGCTGGGGACAGATGCTTCCGCTCTATTTTAAAACGGAGATCGCAATTGATAATCATGCGAAGTCGGGGCGGAGCTCAAGAAGCTTCATTAATGAAGGCAGACTTGCTGCTATACTGGAGCAAATAAAGCCGAGCGACTATTTGTGGATTCAGTTCGGTCATAATGATCAGAAGCAGGATGCGGAGCGCGCTACAGATCCTTTCGGCAGTTATAAGGAAATGCTGACTGTGTATGTGGAAGAGGCGCGCGCGCGCGGAGCAAGACCTGTACTTATTACGCCGATGCATCGCCGCAAGTTTGATGCACAGGGCCTAATTATTGATACACATGGCGATTATTTACTCGGGATGAAGGAGCTTGCGGCTGAGCTGAATGTACCGTTAATTGATTTGGCAGCGAAGAGCAAGGCATTGTATGAGAAATGGGGCGATGAGCCCTCAAAGTCATTGTTCATGTGGGCTTACCCTGGAGAGTTCATACATTTTCCAGAAGGAGCACAGGATGACACTCATTTCCAAGAGCTTGGCGGTATTGCTATTGCAGGCTTGGTGGCGGAAAGCGTACGTGAGCTGCAATTATCGCCTCTGTCTTTATATTTAAAGGGGATTTAACTAGGCAATTGGCTGAGGTATTCATGAGGAAGGGATTAACCTGATCGCAGGGTTGATCTCTTTTTTTACGTCAGCATGCCTCAATAAATATCTGTTGACACCCAATAATATAGGGATTAAAATATTTTCAAACCTCTTATGAAACCCATTTCAGGAAATCGGTTTCATAAGAGGGCTGAAAATGAGGAAAGGAAGCTTTCGGCTCTTATTTTCTAGGATAGTTTCCGTAGGATGGATTTAATGATGTTGTGATTTCCTCACTTCATGATTAAATTAAGAATCTTCTACTTGAAGTTTGAAGGTGGTGGGGCGGGGATATAGTGGAAAGGTGACAAGAACAGAGCCTTTACGGAGAAAAGTAAGCGCATTCATTATTGATATGAAAGGGAGATAATATGATGCTAAGACGATTCGGGATAGGAGTACTTTCCCTGTTAGTTGCTTCATCGATGTTAAATATTCAACCGGTAGCTGCAACTGCTGAATCACCGATATCCGTAACTATTGATGCGAGTCAAATTAATCAAACGATTGAGAATTTCGGAGCCTCCGATGCTTGGTCGATGGATCCCCTTGGTAAAGAATGGTCTGAAGAAAATAAGAACAGAGTAGCAGATTTATTATTCTCCGTTGAAAAAGGAATTGGATTATCGTCTTGGCGTTTCAATATTGGAGCGGGGTCTACGGAAACCGATCAGACCATTATTTCGAACCCATGGCGTCGTTCAGAGTCCTTTAAACAAACGGAATCAGGTCCATATGATTGGTCCAAGCAAGCAGGACAGCAATGGTTCTTGGATGCAGCTGAGGCTCGAGGCGTTGATACCTTAATTGCTTTTGTCAACAGCCCTCCAGTTTGGATGACCAAGAATGGTCACGCACAACCGGATGCAAGTGTAGGGTCAACAAATTTAAATCCGAGCTATATTGATGATTTTGCAATATTTGTATCCGATGTTCTGGAGCATTTTAAAGATGAAAAAGGTATCGAATTTGATTACATCAGTCCTATCAATGAACCTACGTGGGATTGGAATAAAGCGGGTCAAGAAGCCAATCGGTATAACAATGAGGATATTAAGAGTGTTATTCATGCACTCTATGATGAACTTTCAGAACGAAATCTTGGAGCCAAAATAAGTGCGCCTGACGGAGTGGAGATCACTTCATTGCTTGATGATTCGTATTATCAACAATTCATGGCGACATCGACAAACGCTAATGACAATAAGCAACAATACTCAGGAGGAGCCAATTCACTGAATGTTGGTAAATACCGCGAGTATATCAAAGATCTGTTGGGAGACAGCGAAATTGCAGGTAAAATTGACCATAAAATTGCGTCTCATTCCTACTGGTCTGACCATAAAGATGCTGTGAACGGCGATCGGCTAGGCTATTTGCGTGATTTATTATGGGAAAATTTGCAGGAAATGGACCCGTTGGTACGATATTGGGTGACAGAGTATTGTATTCTAGGTAGCGGAGGGGACTTGCCTGGCAACGGCAGAGATTTGGGGATCGACCCGGCATTAGTTATGGCAAGGACGATCCACTATGATTTGACAAGGGCTAACGCATCGGCATGGCAATGGTGGACTGCGGTATCGAAGGAAGATTATAAGGACGGTTTGATCTATACCGATTATAAATTGCCTGGCGATGAGCAGACCATTTATGAATCCAAGATGCTGTGGGGTATGGGGAATTTCAGCAAATTCATTCGGCCAGGTGCAAAGCGCATTGGTGTACTGGGTCTAAACGATAACGAACCTTATGGACTTATGGGATCTGCCTATATCCACGAGCAGGACCGGAAAATCACCAACGTATACGTGAATAATTCCAATGAGGCCAAGCAGGTTTCGATTCAAATTGAACAATTGCCTGAAGGATATGAAGTTTATCAATTAACCCCTTACGTCACATCGGAATCACTGGATTTAGCGGAGCAATCGATGATTTTGCCTAATAAAGAGGGATCTTTCGTTTACACGCTTCCTGCTAAATCCATCGTAACGCTTCAGGGGGAGTATTATCCCGTCGATGAAGCGCCTAAACAACCGAACGTGATTTCTATTGTTCCGCTGAATAAGGCTGCTCAAATTAAGATCGATGGTGTGGCAGGCGCGCAAGCGTACAAAGTGAAATACGGCACAGCGCCTGGAGATTTGACACAAGTGAGCGAATCGTTTCTCAGCACCACCTTTACCCTTTCGAATTTAGTGAATAATACGAACTATTATTTAGCTGTCACAGCGCTAAATGAAAACGGAGAAAGCTTGATCTCTAACGAAGTGATGGTCACCCCTTCATTAATCGCGCCTCAGGATGTAACGGTTTTCCCATCGGATGGCGGTTTTGAAGTTACATTCACTAGTGACCCTAATGTGCCTGATTATGTCATTCAATGGGGAACTGAGAGCGGTAAATATCAAGATTCGTTTACTGCAGCTGTAAATGGGAAAACTAAACTTTCCCACATTGTAAGAGGCTTGGAGAACGGATCGACGTATTATATAGCCATTCATGCCCAAGATGGGGACGAAGAAGGTCCTGTATCGACAGAAGCTGAGGTTGTCCCGAAAATTGATGCGCCGAATAAGCTATTTGTAATACCTGGAAATGAGAAAGCTCAAGTTGAGTTCTCGGATGTTGAAGGCGCAGAAAGCTTCGAGCTTGAGTATGGTTTGTCAGAGTTAAACACGATGACTGATTCCGAGTATTTAGTGAAAAACAATATGACCATTTCAAACTTAACTAATCAGCAGGAATATGCCTTCCAGGTGACTTCAGAAGGGGTTGGCGGTTTTGGAGCACCGACACAGCCTGTAATCATTACTCCTACTAATGAGATTGTGATCTGGGAAGATACATTCAACGATACGGTTTTATCAGCTGATTATAATCAAGATGTAAGCAAGTGGGGTGTGGAGGAGGGAATACTAAAACACCAATCCGGGGGAGATCATCAAGGGGAGCTCTCCATTAAGAACAGAACAATCATTGACGGCACGATTACCGCGATAGCTAAACATAGTTCTCCAGGAGCGGATTGGGGTATTGTCTTCCGAGGAACGGATTATAAACGCGCCTATTCCTTTGGATTTGAAAATGATGTGTTATTTATGAGGAAGAACGGCGAAAACATACTTGCCCCATTGCCGTATACAGTAAAGCTGGGCGAAATATACGAGTTAAAAGTTGAGCTGGAGGGCAGTCATATCCAAGCCTATTTGGACGGGGACTTGAAATTTGAACTGGAAGATACGATGTATTCCAGTGGCATGATAGGCTTTCATAGCTGGGCTGACGCAGCGTTCACTTATTTCAAAGCGAGCCGTCCGGCAACCCCGATGAAGGCACCGCAATTGTATGCAGTTAAGCCGGGTGATCATCGTATGCAGCTCACCTATTCCGAGGTAGAAGGCGCTGAATCATATAAGGTCAAGTACGGCACCCAGAGCGGTGTATACACACATGAAGCTGAAGGCAGCCTTGGAAATGCTGTTATTAACGGACTTGAAAACGAACAGCGGTACTATTTTGTAGTTGAAGCTGTTCAAGGCTCTACAATTACTACCTCTAACGAGCTTTCTGCAACGCCGCGTGCATTACGTGATCCGCAGCTGATGTATTATGTTGATGCCGGGGATGGATCTGTATTTGAGTTGGAAGAAGGGGAAGCCTTCGGTGTATATAATGGAACGGAGGATCAGGCTTACGGCGAGGATCCGGTTACCGGTGCAGCATGGGGATATGTGGCCGATGATGATAAAACCTGGGCAAAGTCGGATATGCTGGATGCATACGACACGATACGACAATATGATGGTGATCAGAACGGCAAGGGATTATCCTATAAATTCACATTGCCAAATGGTACGTACAAAGTGATCTTAGGCTTTGACGATCCGTGGGATGATAACAACCGGGCTATGGATATCCTTATTAACGGAACAACAAAAGCATCCAATTATATTATTGGAAGCAAGCGAGAAAGCAAGCAGTTTGATGCCGTAGTTACTAATGGAGAGCTTACGGTGAAAATGGTAAAACAATCAAATACGAAGCCAATGATAAGCTGGATTAAAGTTGAGAAAGAACTGTTGTATTACGTTGACGCCGGAGACAGCAGCAAGACTACTCTTGAAGAAGGCGAGGAATTTGGTGTTAGGAATACGGTAGAGGATCAGAGTTACCAACAAGATCCGACTACAGGCTATAAGTGGGGATATATTGCTGATGAAGGAAAAACTTGGGCTAACGAAAATGAAACGAAGTGGGAAAGTGTTAGGCAGTATGACGGAGATACCAATGGTAATGGACTGAGCTACCAGTTTGAAGTGCCGAATGGCAAATATAAGCTTGAGCTAGGTTTTGATGACCCATGGGATGATGCAAATCGTATGATGAAGGTGAACGTTGAAGGAGAGGACGTATTAGTCGATTATGTTATTGGGCAGGGCAGAGACATTAAACGGATTGTTGATGTCGAAGTTAGTGATGGCGAGCTTAATGTTAAGATCATTAAATCCGGCAACAGTAAACCGATGATCAGTTGGATAGCCGTTTATTATGATCAAGGTACATCGGGCATACCAACAATTAAAAGTATAAAATCAGGGGAAAATCAGGCCACATTATATTTTGACGAAACGATTAATGCTTCTTATCAGATTGAATACGGCACGGCAGCAGGACAATACACTCATTCTGTTGTTGTACCTGGGAATTTATCGCAGTACACCGTTAGTGGTCTAGATAATAATGTAACCTATCATTTCGTGATGAAAACGATTCGAGTTGATCACGTAAGTGAGGCGTCGCAAGAATTAACAGCAAAGCCAACTGGATCTTCTGACCCAAATGTTTATTATTATGTTGACGCAGGAGCTCAAATTATTCAAGACGGTGTCTTAATCGGCATAAAGCAGTCACTGGCAGACCAACCATTTGGGAAAGATTCGGTTACTGGATTTTCTTGGGGGTATATTGCTGATGATGATTTAACTTGGGCGAAAAGTGATGAAACCGATCCGTATCTATCCATCCGTCAATATGATGGGGATGAAATGGGAAAAGGGCTTGCTTACCATTTTGAAGTGCCAGAAGGGAAATATAAGATCGAATTCGGTTTTGATGACCCTTGGGACCACAGCGGCAGGATCATGGATATTTTGATCGAGCACGAGTTGGTACTGGAGGAATATGTTACTGGCGACAAGCGGGAAATTAAAGAATTCATAGCAGAGGTTAAGGATGGTTTGTTAGAAGTAAAGCTTGTAAAAAGGGGAAATGACAAACCTGCGGTAGGTTGGATAAAAGTAACTTATCTTAGTCAGATAGATCCAACAGATCCAACACCAACACCAACGGCAAGTCCAGAACCAACAGACGCAGTACCGACACCGACGGCAAGTCCAGAACCAACATATGTAGCACCGATACCGACTGCTAATCCAACTCCAGTTGCTCCTAAAGCTGAGATCGATAGCAATGGTGAAGTGAATGTGCAGCCTGTGATCGATGCCAAAGGTTCGACTACGGTTCAACTAGCTGCGGAAACGCTAAATAAAGCGTTGGAGCGTATTTTAGACGGGAAGTTGAAAATTAAGGTTAAAGGCACGGAAGACGCAAGGGAAGTAAAAGTGGATGTTCCAGTGGAAAAAATTCTGGCAAATGAGAGTAAGCTGAATCAAAGCATTGAAGTGGATACTGGACTTGCTGCGGTAACCATCTCAACTGATTTTATAGCTAAACATGCAGCGGATGCGCGAAGCGTCAGCATTACTGTAATAAAAGTTGATATAACCCGCTTGCCGGCAGATATTCAAGCGAAGCTGGGGGGAGTTAATGTCTATGATTTTACTCTCGAGATAGATGGTAAGAAGGTTAGTCAATTTAATGGCAGTAACGACGTTCAAGTCGCACTGAGTTACACACTTCAAAACGGGGAGAATCCGCATAAGCTGATCGTTTATTACATTAATGACAGCAGTGAGCTCGAGACTGTGATGAATGGCAGATACAATCCGGAAACGGGCAAGGTCGAATTCAAGCCTAAGCATTTTAGCAATTATGCAGCAGCATATTCGGACATTAGCTTCAAGGATGTGAATGCTGCGTGGGCAAAGGACCCAATTGAAGGCTTGGCAGCAAGAGGAATCATTCAAGGCATAGGAGAAGAACGTTTCTCGCCAGAAGGACTCGTGACAAGAGCAGAATTTATTACGATGCTTATGAATTTGTTTGATTTGACTGATGCGAATGCGACCTCGACATTTAGTGATGTGAAGGAGGGCGCATGGTATTATGATGAAGTTGCGACTGCCTCTCAATTAGGCATCATAAGCGGCAGACCAGACGGCAGCTTTGGTATTCAAGACAAGATCACAAGACAGGATATGGCTGTGATGGCTTATAAAGTGATGGAGCATATTGGGCTAAAAACAAGTGAAACGGGAGAGTCCACCTTCATCGATCATAGGAGCATATCGAAATACGCACAGAGGAGTGTAGCCGTAATGCAGGCTGCAGGAATTATCAACGGTAAGGGTAATGGTATATTTGCTCCGTTATCTGAAGCAACAAGAGCAGAAGCAGCCGTAGTTATTTATAAAATTTTCATGAGAATGGATTGACTAGCAAAATGAATTGAAAAGAACAGTTGAACAGGGTTATCCCTGCTCAACTGTTCTTTATTATTGATTTATTGCTGCAACTTTGTTGATTCGCCATGGTCGATGAAGCAGGCAGCTTCATGCTAGGCTGGGCCTCATTGACGTGCTGAAGTTTAGAGCTTCCAAAGAAGTCTCGATTATACTGTCCAAATGGTCTACAATAGCTAAGATGATATGCAAAGAAAGAGTGAGGAAAATATTATGTTTGATCCAACTGTATTTGAAAATTTGAAAATAGCGTTTGAGAATCAGCTTTACGATCTGGACACGCTGGATCGCAAGATTGATATTATTAATCGGGTTGACCGTTTGGAGCTTGCGGTGATGTCTCGGGAATTCTCACTTCAGTTCAAGCTGGCTGAGCGTTCGGAGGTATCCGCAGAAATTCAGCTTACGGCCTCGCTTAAGGAGCTTGCGGCTGAAATTTTGGAATTAGAGGGAGAATCTCCAGCTAGCACATTAAGGCTGCGTTTCTATATGGAGATCAACAATGTTGACGAGCAATGCCGGCAGATTGAGCAGGTAATGCAGCGTATTTGGGAGCCGGACCAAACTCCAACGCAAACGATCAGCTATTTATTTGGCTCGGATACACCTATTTATTCGAATGTTATCGAGCTAAGCTTCAACCGCAAAATTAGCGAGGAGCAAATGGATGATCTTCCGGATTTGATCAAGCATATGCTTCAGACGCTGACGAAGCTGGGAGAGCTGCTTCCTGAACAATAAGGAAAAAGCAGTATGAACTCATGTTATCTCGTAAATACTAGCGGTTTCCATTCTGCTTGCTCTATGCTATAGTACAGAAGAATGAACAACTGAAGATGAAATTCCGGCCCCTAGTCTTAGGACTTTATTGGCAGCCGGGAGAGGTTCGCGAACTCCCTCTATAAAAAACTATGCGAAACGATTGTCCCGTCAGGTGACATCGTCGTTTTTGCGTTCGGCGTGAAGCGGTACTCACCGTTTCGCGCCGTTTCTTTGGTTTTTTTAATGTATCAGAAGGATGTCAGGCGAGCTCTGTCTTCTCAAACCAGAGAGGAAGATGCAGCATGAAAAAAGAAAAAGCAGTTGTCGTATTTAGCGGCGGCCAGGATAGCACGACTTGCCTGTTCTGGGCTATGGAGCGTTTCACGGAGGTAGAAGCCATAACGTTCAACTATGGGCAGCGCCATAAGCTTGAACTCGATTGCGCGGCAGATATCGCTAAGGAGCTTGGGATTAAGCATCATATTCTAGATATGTCGCTGTTAAATCAGTTGGCGCCTAACGCGCTGACTAGGGATGATATAGCCATAGAACAGAAGGAAGGGGAACTTCCTACGACTTTTGTTGATGGGCGAAATCTCTTGTTCCTCACCTTTGCAGCCGTGCTCGCTAAGCAGCTTGGCGCCAAGCATATCGTAACAGGCGTATGTGAGACGGATTTTAGCGGATATCCGGATTGCCGGGATATATTCGTGAAATCACTGAATGTGACGCTTAATCTATCGATGGATTTTCCATTTGTCATCGATACACCGCTGATGTGGCTTACCAAATCCGAAACATGGGAGCTGGCCGAGACGCTCGGCGCATTCGAATTTGTCCGCGAGAAAACGTTAACTTGCTATAACGGAATTATTTCTGACGGCTGCGGGCATTGCCCTTCATGCCAGCTTCGAAAGAAAGGGCTGGATGATTATTTGGCCTCGCGTATTTGGAGGATGAAGTCATGATGCTCCAACAGATTTATCCCGCAGCGTTGCATGAATATAGCTACGAGCTGAATAAGGATTTTCATTTTGCCGCGGCACATTACATCCCCGTCGAGGAAGCAGGCAAATGTCGCCAGCTGCACGGGCACACGTATTATGCGAATGTTACCGTAGCTGGAGATGAGCTGGATTCGGCAGGATTTCTAGTTAATTTTGCGATAATTAAGCAGCTTATTCATGATCGATTCGATCACTCCCTGCTGAATGACGATAAAGAGAGCTTCAATAACACTGAGCCAGAGCGTTACCCTACAACGGAAGTCGTGGCGCGCACAATCTATGAAATCGTTCAACAGTATTTGGATGGTATGGTGAATCGTCCGCAGTGTATTCAGGTGTATCTGCGAGAAACCCCAACGAGCTATTGCATCTATCGGCCGAAGCGAAAGGCGGGATCGGATGCAAGCTAACCAATCCAGCAAGCCAATTAAACGGATTCCTGTACTGGAAATGTTTGGACCGACGGTTCAAGGGGAAGGTATGGTCATTGGCCGGAAAACGATGTTCGTTCGTACAGCAGGCTGTGATTACAGCTGTTCTTGGTGCGATTCGGCATTTACATGGGATGGCAGCGCCAAATCTGATATACGCATGCTGAGTGCAGATGAAATTATAGAGCAATTAAATGAAATCGGCGGCAATGCCTTTGATCATGTGACCATTTCAGGTGGAAATCCTGCCTTATTGCCTGGGCTGAGCTTTTTGATAGATGAGCTTCATAAACTTAATATCAGTGTAGCGTTAGAAACCCAGGGCAGCCGCTGGCAGGATTGGTTTTGGTCGATTGATGACCTGACCCTGTCTCCAAAGCCGCCAAGCTCCGGAATGAAGACCGATTGGAGCGTGCTTGACGACATCGTATCCAAGCTGAATAATCGAGCAACCAGCTTTTGCTTGAAGACCGTCGTTTTTGACGATGAGGATTTGAAATATGCAACCAGTGTCCATCTGCGTTATCCTAACGTTCCGTTCTATGTACAAGCGGGCAATGGGCAATTGCAGGAAACTGAGCCGCAGCGTATGCTGCCGTATTTAGTGGAGCGTTATGAATGGTTGATTGATCGCGTCATGCCGAACCCGGAATTGAAGCGGGTGCATGTGCTCCCGCAGCTGCATACTTGGGTATGGGGCAATAAGAAGGGCGTTTAAGCAATAGAATAGAAAGGGAGATAGTTAATGGACGGAAGAAGCAAGGAAGAGCTCAGCGGCGTGACGCTGCTCGGTAATCAGGGCACGCAATATTTATTCAATTATTCGCCGGAAATTTTGGAGGCATTCGATAATAAGCATCCTAATCGTGACTATTTTGTCAAATTTAATTGTCCGGAATTTACGAGCCTTTGTCCGATGACGGGACAGCCGGATTTTGCGACAATCTATATATCTTATATTCCTGGTCTCAAAATGGTGGAAAGCAAGTCGCTTAAGCTGTATTTGTTCAGCTTCCGCAACCACGGCGATTTTCATGAGGACTGCATGAATATTATTATGAATGATTTAATCAAGCTTATGGACCCAAGATATATTGAGGTATGGGGTAAGTTTACGCCTCGCGGGGGCATCTCTATTGATCCTTACTGCAACTGGGGCCAGCCCGGCACGAAGTTTGAACAAATGGCTGACCATCGCTTGATGAATCATGATTTGTATCCTGAGAAGATCGACAATCGTTAGTTATATAGGAGCCCTTCCTCGGATGAGGAAGGGGCTTTTTTTTAGTGTATAATCCAAGGTTATTCTTGGACTGGCCAACACAGGAGAACAGCGGCTCATTAAAGGCACCTTCATATCGGTACGTCCAGTACGAAGTTCCGTTCACGGTCACAAGGTGAACGGCTTCTTTGCGGATAGATCATGCGATTGGTTTTGAGACCGCCAATGAGGTGATATCCCACGGCAGCATAGCTATGGATCACACGGGTGCAGGTAAAGCAGGAATCCACTAGCGCATAGCCGCCATGAGACGGAAGTGGCAGCGTAGCGGCCGTTTGAAACGCCGCAGCACGACTTTGAAACAGGGACTTCCGTTTGAGAATAGCTCCCTTTTTTCGTGGACGGCCTCTTTCCTTATTCGTCATGGAAGGAGGCTCATACGCCACAGCGTTTGACTTGGCCTTTGTAACGATGTGCATCCTGCAAATTCATGAACAAGGGTAGGCAAAACCACTGTTGCGGCGTTCCCATGAGAATGCCGATGGCCCCAAACAGATGCCCGAAGATAGACTCCGCCTTGGAGGAATTCTCAGATTCCTGATGAAGTTTCTTAACGCCGGGCATCCGGCGAGCTTCTTTGGCCTATTTCATCCCATCGCCCATGAGGACCACGCTCGGATGGACGTACAGAAGAGGGGCTGCGCTTCGAACCACCTGAAGCCATGTCAGTAGAAGCAATTCCAGAGACCATGCCGAGGAACGGAAAAAGTGAATAAGGGTCTCGCAGCCACGGGTCTGCAAGCTGCTCTACCGGAAGGAAGAATCGATTCACGAAGGCGAAATGACCATAAATCAGCATTGATCCACGTTCGGCGTATCGTGTCACCATTACCAGACAGCCATTTAATCGCCTCCACAGCTTACAGTGAAGCAATAAATTCTACCGTGGGGGAAAGAACGCCTACTGTATCACAGGTAGCCGATCCCTCTTCCTCTTCAGATTCGCCAATCAAGCATCGTAAGCACGCAGTACGTCCTAGAATGAGCGCTGCGCTCATTCCCTGGGACCACCGTATAGGAATGGAATGCGCTGCCGAAAGCATACATCGCTTAATAGCAAACGAGCAGCCGCATTATCCGTACCGTCAAGCACGAGGTTCGCCCCTTTGACGAGCGGGACAACGTTTGATTGATTAACATCATGTACATCCGCAAGAATGCATATCTCACTATTAATAGTACGGAGCTTATTCACAGCTGCGACTGCCTTCGGCAGGACAGCAATCGCGTCCGCTTCATCGAATAACGATCAGACCATTCGTGATCAACGACTTCAGCCATATAGTGCACTCCCCGAGGCTTTGAAGGCATCCGACTTCTCCTTCATGCCTGCTTCGATTGCCTCAGCCGTTTCCAATCCATTTTTTGCCGCGTATTCTCGAATATCTTGGCTTATTCGCATACTGCAAAATTTCGGCCCGCACATCGAACAGAAATGTGCTGATTTTGCTGCTTCGGCCGGAAGAGTCTCATCGTGATACGCTATGGCCCGTTCAGGATCAAGCGATAAGTGAAACTGATCACGCCAGCGAAACTCGAAGCGCGCTTTGGACAGTGCATCATCGCGCAGCCTTGCACGCGGATGCCCTTTAGCCAAATCCGCCGCATGTGCCGCGATTTTGTAAGTGATAACACCGTCCTTAACATCATCCTTGTTAGGCAGGCCTAAATGCTCCTTCGGTGTGACGTAACAAAGCATCGCAGTTCCGAACCATCCGATCATGGCTGCACCGATTGCCGAGGTGATGTGATCGTACCCAGGCGCGATGTCCGTCGTTAAAGGACCAAGTGTATAGAACGGTGCCTCGCTGCAAACCTCTAGCTGCCGATCCATGTTTTCTTTAATCAAATGCATCGGCACATGACCAGGCCCCTCAACCATGACCTGTATATCATGTTTCCAAGCGATCTTAGTCAGCTCTCCGAGCGTATCCAGCTCCGCAAACTGTGCAGCATCGTTGGCATCCGCAATGGAGCCCGGCCGCAATCCATCGCCTAGCGAGAACGATACGTCATACGCCATCATAATTTGGCAAATATCTTCGAAATGCGTGTATAAGAAATTTTCTTTATGATGAGCAAGGCACCACGCAGCCATAATTGAACCGCCGCGAGATACAATGCCTGTCATCCGCTTTGCCGTCAGAGGTATATAACGAAGCAGCACACCCGCATGAATTGTAAAATAATCAACTCCTTGCTCCGCTTGCTCAATTAGGGTGTCGCGAAATACGTCCCAGCTCAGATCCTCCGCTTTGCCGTTTACTTTCTCCAAAGCCTGATAAATAGGCACTGTTCCCACCGGAACCGGTGAGTTGCGAACGATCCACTCTCGTGTTGTATGTATGTTTTTGCCCGTGGACAAATCCATAATCGTATCTGCACCCCAGCGTGTCGCCCATGTCATCTTCTCGACCTCCTCCTCGATCGAGGAAGCTACAGCAGAGTTTCCAATATTCGCATTAATCTTTACATGGAAATGGCGTCCAATAATCATCGGTTCACTCTCAGGATGATTAATATTCATTGGTATGATCGCGCGTCCCTCAGCAATTTCACTTCTTACGAACTCTGCGCTCAACCCTTCGCGTATCGCGATAAATTCCATCTCCGGTGTCACAATACCTTTGCGGGCGTAATGCAATTGGGTGACATTGTATCCTTCTTTGGCGCGCAGCGGCTGTCGCTTTAGTCCAGGATATCGCTCCTCGCCTCGCTGCTCTACCTTTTCTTCCGTTACAAAACCATTGTCTACAGGGAGAACCATCCTGCCTTCATAACTCTCTACGTCACCACGACTTGTTATCCATTCACTTCGAAGAGCGGGCAATCCAGTTCTAATATCTGCCTCATATTGCAAATCAGTATAAGGACCGCTCGAATCATATACAAATACGGATTCGTTCGGCACCTCTTCACCATTTCTGTCTGTGCTCGGCTCGAGTACAATTTCTCGCATTGGAACACGGATACGATCATTATCACCTGACACATACGTTTTTTTGCTGCCTGGCAGCGACGTCGTTACTATCGTCATAACTCAAAAAACCTCCCAACGGAATAGTGGAATTCCACCTGGAGGTATACACGCACACAAGCAGAAACGGTTTGATCGTCCTTGTCTTAGGACGATTCCGTTTCGCGTAGAAAGTTAGTCGCTCTATCATAAGTCTCCACATCCACAAAGATGAGAAGATGCTTTCAATGGGGGCAGCGAAAGCTTGTTTCGCAATGACCTATAAGTCAAGTATATAAGCATAAACGGCTTTACCGTCATTTGGCGGCATTGCGGCGTTTAGCGCTGAAATATAAGCGTTCGTATAAGAGTGAAACCTATACTTTCTTATATTTGGAGAAAACCATATACTTCCTTACAAATCAATAAAAAAACCGCCCCCAACGAAAGGAGCGGTTGAAATGTGTCGTCATGCGCAAGTATTCTGCAAGGGTCCGAAACAACCGACCCTTGGCTCTGCCATCCGGTCTCATTCCTGCTAAAATACAGCCGAATGCGGCATAGCACACCTCACGCGCATTTAAAATAAACGCACAGTCCCACTTTCCTACGCTGGCATGACCCAGATCAGGTTCAAAGGGACAAAAGCATATCGCTTTATCTCAGCCGTGATGGCGCCCCTAGTGGATTTCCTTGTTTGACTATAACGTTAATGCAAGAAAAGTGTCAACTCTATTTTCCAAAATTAAGAAATCATGATTTTCAATCCGCTATCCATAGACAGCTTGACGGACCTTACTAAAGCTTAAATTTCACTTGGAATAGTCCTGCTTTACGTGCAGCCATGTAAATAATAACGACCAGCGGTCCGATGAAAACGCCGCTGTTCTCCTATGTTGGCCAGTCCAAGAATAACCTTGGCTTTGATATGTACCAGGTTCGTTGAGCAACCGCCTTTATCCGATTGTGGGCGCTGCTAGCCTGGACGCATTTGTACTGTACCACCGGTATCGGACAGCCTTGTCCGTTTGGTGATGGATTGTGTGCTATTCGTAAGCAAGTCCAATTGGATAGTTCTGTATCCGCTTTTGCTCATTTATAGGTATAGGAAACTATGGGTTCTCCGAACCTGCTGATAACGATGCTGCGGCAGCAGCCAGTGAGCAGATAACGAAAGCTAACGGAAGCCAGCGACGCTAAATTTGCATTTTGGGTTAACGTCATATTTTAACGGAAGTGGGAGACGCTATTACGCAGAAATGAAGCGATATCGTGTATCTTTTGTACAAATAGAGGCCTGTGCTTCCGTTACAATCTTGAAACGAAAAATAAAGGCGATTTAGCGTTTGTGGTTTCCGTTAGAAGTGTGAGCTGACGCGACTGCGATTTCCAATTGTACTGAGGCTGTTGATTTGGCCCGCCTAAAGTCCAGTATGCTGTCATACCACAAGTCCATTTCATTTGAAAGCAAATCATCTATACTTATTTTTATTATAGAAAAGTTGAACTTAAAAAATGAAGTTTAAGCGAAGCGTGAAAATCGTTCTGGAGAAACGAAGTGTTCGCCTTTGCAGCCCATATTCTTACCTTTAAAGGTCGTAGGAAATCAAGAATCTGGCTGCAACCGCGAGCGTAAGAATGATCTTCTCGCACAGCGCCAAAAACGTAAATTTTTAGTTGAACTTATTATAGATAAAGAATGGGTGAGAAGATGAGCGGAAGGTCCATTATAAGAAATGCGTTGTGTATGTCGGTATTGTTTTACACCATTGCGGCGGCGTTAACGAGTTACGGGGTCGCACCGGAAAAAGCTCATGCAGCGGAGAGTGATACAGCAGGCACGGAATATACCAAGATCGATCGCTATATGCAGTCAGCGATGGAGAAGCTGGACATTCCAGGGGCTGCGCTAGGTATCGTTCACAAGGATGGCCCCTTATACATAAAAGGTTATGGAACAGCAGATTCCAAGAACAGTCAGATCACGCCACAGACACCATTTATAATAGGCTCGATGAGTAAATCCTTTACGGCTATGGCGGTTATGCAGCTGGTGGACTCGGGAAAAATAGAGCTGAACGCTCCTGTACAGCGATATTTGCCGGAATTTCGTGTAGCGGATGAAAAAGCTTCAGAAGCAATGACTGTTCGGAGCTTGCTAAACCAAACAAGCGGTATTCCAACGATTGCAGGTTTAAAGCTCCCAGCGCCAGAGCTAAAGCTTGAGCTTTATCCAGCGGCACAGCTCCGCACTAAACTTAGCGAGCCGGCAGGAAGCTTATTTCAATATTCGAACGCCAACTACAATGTGCTTGGGGCATTGGTACAGGCCGTTTCAGGTCAGCCCTATGGGGAGTATATGAAGTCTCATATCTTTGAACCGCTAGGGATGAAGAATACAGCGGCGTCCTACGTGGAGGCTGTCAAGCTAGGGCTGTCAGATGGACATCAATCGCTGTTCGGTTGGATGATCACGACAAGCCCGAAGGAGAGGCCCGCTGACATACCATCAGGGTATATTAAAGCAAGCGCGGAGGATATGACAAGGTATTTAATCGCGCAGATGAATGGCGGTGCTTTCGCGGGCAAGCAAGTTGTATCGACGCAAAGTATAGCTTTAATGCAGGGTGAGCAGGGTGTTTTAATAGAGGATGACAGGTATTACGGAATGGGCTGGATGAAGCGAGGGAATTCGATTTCTCATGATGGCGGGGTTGAAAATTTCCAATCTAATATGTTGATCGATGGGGACATCGGAATCGTGATTTTATTGAATAAAAATGATGCTTTTGTTTTTGGTGCCGAAGTTATGACTGAGGGTGTGCGGGCAATTATGGATGGTCAGGAGCCATCGCTTGAAGAGCTCCCAACCGCTAGCGGAGGCAGCTGGGCAATGCGGATAATTGGATTATTAATTATATTGTTCGTAATTCGATCCATTTATGTTGCTGCTGCTTGGAACAAGGTCTTTAAATACACGCACATATCGATTACGCTGCAGGCCGTTTCTATCGGACTTTTTCATCTCATTATTCCTGTATTTATATTGTTTGTGCTGCCAACGCTTCTACAAACGCCTTGGCAGCTGATGTTTGCCATGATACCGGGTATATCGCAGCTGGTGTATATGGCGTCCATTACTCTGCTAGCATTCGGAACAGCCAAATTAATGCTGCTTTTCAAGAGTATTAGCTTGAAGAAGGTTTGATTCCATTATCGGTCCCTTACCTGAGGAAGGAGCAGCCGTGTTGTTGTGCACATTTGGTGAACGCCAGGTGGTATTAGGTCTATTTTGCTATTATTAGCACTAGACCTGCTGCCCCGCCCGTAATCTGCGCTGATACGCAAAGTGATTCGTTGGACCATGTCCAGCACCAAAGCCAAGCTGATCTTCAATAGCGGCTTGAATGAAGGCTTTGGCTGTCACTATTGCTTCGTGTACGGATTTTCCTTGTGCGATCTCAGCGGTTGCGGCAGCAGAGAAGGTGCATCCAGTACCATGCGTGTGGACGGTGTTAATTCGAGTGCTCTCCAAATACTCGAAGCTTTGCCCATCGTAGATCAGATCGACAAGCGGCTCGCTTTCTTTGGTATGACCACCCTTAATGACGATATAACGAGAGCCCATTTGAAACAGACGTTTCGCTGCTTCCTCGCGGTCTTGAAGCGTACGAATGGGCATCCTTGCGAGCAGCTCAGCTTCAGGGATATTGGGTGTAGTGATGAGCGCAAGCGGCAGCAGATGCTTGATCAGGGATTGAATAGCTTCCTGCTGAAGGAGGGGGGAGCCGCCTTTGGCTACCATAACAGGATCAATAATTAGGTTCTGCCATTTATATTGTTTGATTTTGGCGGCGACGATCTCAATGATTTCTGTACTAAAGAGCATTCCCGTCTTAAGCGCGTCAGGCTCCAAATCCTCCCCGATGGCATTCAGCTGTCCACGAACGGCAGCAGCGTCCATGGGATAGACACCTTGAACACCGAGTGTGTTTTGCGCGGTTACAGCGGTAATGACAGACATGCCAAAGGCACCGAGCTCCTGAAAGGTTTTTAGATCGGCTTGGATGCCTGCGCCGCCGCCGCTGTCTGAGCCTGCTATGGTTAATGCTTTATATATTTTCATTATGCTTCCTCCTTAAATAGCTGCTTGAGTCTAGCTTCTCGCTTAAGTGTACAGGCAGATATGATTGACAATTGGTCAATAAATGCTGTTTGAAAGCTGCCGGGCCCTTGTTCCTTGCTCGCTTCATAAGCCTTCTCAGCAGCAAGGCCATAGAATGCTACTGCTTCGGCTGCTGCAACAACGCTGGCATTCACGCCGACGGCCAGAAATGCGCCAACTACTGAGCTTAGCAAGCAGCCTGCTCCGGTGATTTTGGTTAGAAGCGGATGGCCATTGCTAACGAGAAAGGTGACCTCGCCATCGGTAATAACATCCTCTTTGCCGGTAATGACAACGATACATCCGAGCTTGCGTGCTGTTATTTGCGCTAATGCGACAGTGTCACCATCCCCAGTGCCGGCGTCTACCCCCTTGATCGTCCAGCTCTCGCCAGCAATATGAGCGATTTCGGCAACGTTTCCTCTCAATACAGCAATCTTTACGCCCGCAATAATTTTGTGGGCGGAGGCGGTACGATAAGCTGTAGCCCCTGCTCCAACAGGATCAAATACGACAGGAACATGATGTTCATTGGCCGACTTACCGGCAATCAAGCAGGCTTGTACGATTTGCTCATCTAATGTGCCGATATTAAGGACAACGGCACTTGCCATTTTTGCGACATCGGCGACCTCCTCGTGGGCATAAGCCATAAAGGGAGATGCGCCTAAAGCAAGCAGCCCATTAGCGGTAAAATTGGCGACGACGATGTTGGTAATGTTGTGAATGAGTGGATTTTGCTCGCGAACCTTATTTAGAAAATTCATGTAATGGTTCCTCCTGATTGATTAGAGTAAGCTCTAATGACTGACTAGAAGAAGTATTTTCTCCAAAAATGAATAAGACCCGCTCATTTCCGAAGGGAAATGAGCGGGTCTTATTATCCAGCTAGGTTCTAAGCGCTTGGATGATCCTGCTCCACTTCCCTCCGCTGGAATGATCCAGATCAGGTTCCAAGGGTCCAGAGCATGCGCTCTATCTCAGCCGTTAAACTCCCCTAGTGAATAAAATATTCAATTTGTATTTTTTCTACTATAGCATACACTGGAGAGATGTAAACCATATTTATATGAAAAGGTGATATAACATTGAAAAATTTACTCGTTACCGGCTATCGTGCGCATGAGCTTAATATTTTCAGCCAGAAGCATGAAGGAATCGTTTATATAAAAAAAGCGCTGACCAGCAAGCTTATACCCTTCATTGAGGATGGACTGGAATGGGTCATTACCCCTGGTCAATATGGGGTTGATCTTTGGGCGTGCGAGGTGGTCATTGAATTAAAAGAAAAATATCCGCAGCTGAAGCTTTCTATTATTACGGCCTATAGCAATCAGGAAGAAAAGTGGAAGGACGATAAAAAAGAGTTTTACGAGCAGGTATTAAAAGGAGTCGATTATTATGCATCGATAAGCAATCAGCCGTATGACGGCATATGGCAGTTCACAGCACGGGACGAGCTGCTGTTCCGGAAGACGGATGGCATTTTGCTCGTTTATGATGAGGACGCAGGCGAGGGCAGCCCAAAGTTTTTCAAGCAAAAAGCGTTAAAGAAGCAGCAGGCAGAGGGCTATGAGTACATTAGCATCAGCTCGGAGGATATCCAAAGCATTGCTGACGATGACCGGCTTTATTCAGAGAATTAAAGAAGGCCGTAGAGAGGGGGAATTAACCCCTTCTCACCCAATCCGCTGCATGAACTCCCGAGGGGAGACACCTTCTACCTTTTTGAAAACCTTGCTGAAATAAAAGGAGCTCTCGAACCCGAGCTTCTGCGAAATTTCATATACTCGCCCTTCGCCGCGCAGCATCATTTCTTTGGCAGCCGCAATTTTGGTTTCGGTTATATATTCCACATAATTGATCTTAGCAATTTTGGAGAAAAGATGGCTTAAATAGTTCGGACTGAAGTTAAATACGTCAGCAACCTGATTTAGAGAAAGCTTCTGATTCAGATTTCTCTTAATGTAATCCTGTACGTTTTTGACCAGCTGTTCCTTGTAGCTTTGCTTTCTGGAGGATAGCAAATCACAGCAGCCATCGCGAAACTCGATCAGCCAGTCTACGATTCCGTCAATGGTATGCTTTCGGTAGAGAGCGCGATAGCCCTCCGGCTCCTTCTCAAAGATCTGCTCTACCATATTTTCTCCATCCGCAAGCAAAGAAGTAGCCATATATAAAACGTTGCAGGCTGCATCGGTTGCAGGCACAAGCAAGTCCGAGCGGCCCTCAAAGGTTTCGATTAACTTCGTTATAATAGCATGCAGCGTAGCGGTATCGATTTCTTCAAAGGCACGCCGTATTTCGGAGCGAGATTCGGAAAAATCGAACAGCACCGGTGTCTGACTGGCAATCTCAGCTTGGGAGAAAAAGACGAATCCATTTGCTTGCAGGGCAGCAGGTAGCACCTTTCGGGCAGCCACATAGCTTTCCCGAATGAAGTAAGGATCTTCAACCGCAAATCCGATCGCTCCTATGATGACAACATTGAAGTAACTATGCAGAACCATGGCCATACTGGCAAGCAGCTGTTGAATTTCCGGCATCCACTGCTGAGGATCTGTTGCGGTAACAGGCAGTGTAATGGCAAAGTTGCGCAGGTCGAGACTCGTTACATGGCAAGGCCTTACAGCCGACAAGGTATCTTTGGCCATTTGTACCGTACTGGAGCATAAGGCGACCAGCTTATCTCCCCGGGGAGGCACGGTATCTGGGCCTAATATGCGGCAGGTGCAAACGACATAGGCTGCTTCGGATAAATCGACAGCGAGATCTTCTTTTTGCAGAAGATACTGGTTTTTATTTTCAAACAAATTATTGTATAAACGGATAAAAAATTTATCCCGCTGCTCTTGCAAGGTGCTGCGATGAATCATCGCCGGATGAACGTCAGAGCTTTTGTAGTCTCCAATGATAGCAGTAACCTTCTTGATGGAGTTCTCCAGCGTCTGCGGTGTCAGGTCCAGCTTGACCAAATAATCTACAGCCTGTACCTTTATGGCGGCGTGTGCGTATTCAAACTCCTCATAGCTGGTCAGGATGATGAAAAGTGGAAGCCTGCCATGCTTTTCTCGCACGGATTCGGCAACCTCCAAGCCGCTTTTCACTGGCATTTTGATATCGGTTATCACAATGTCCGGCTGCAAGGATTCAATCATTTCTTCTTCCTGGGCGCCGTTATGTGCAATCCCGACAATTTCAATATTATACTTCTCCCATTTCAGCATGGACTGCAAACCGATACAGACCAAAGCTTCATCATCAGCGATCAGCAGCTTAATCATAGCCTTCACTCCCTGCCTATTTGGCTAAACTATTCCTTCGTAGGGAAGGGGACCAAAATGCTCATCCTCGTATAAACCCCCAGCTTGCTTTCAATAGACAGACCGTATTTGTCGCCAAAAGCGAGACGCAAACGCTCATTTACGCTTCGAAGCCCTATATTTTTCAATAAACCGTTCCCTTCAACTGCCTCGTCGGAGAGGATAGAGGAGATTTGCTCGTCAGGCATCCCGACTCCGTTATCTTCAATCGTTATTAAAATGTCTTTGCTTTCGCATTGGACAACCGAAACGGTGATATGTCCTCTGCCTTTGGGCTCAACCCCGTGAAAAATCGCATTTTCAACCAAAGGCTGCAAAGAAAAACGGGGAATAGGGGCCATAAGCAAGGCTTCGTCAGGAACCTTCATCTCCATGGTAATCGTGCTGCCGTAGCGGTATTTTTGAATGATAAAATAGTCGCCCAGCAAATCGAGTTCATCCTTCAGCTGCACTACTTTTCGAATATCCTTGGAAATGCTTCGCAAAAGTCTGGATAGGGAGGTAACCATTTCCGCAATGCCTGTGGCATTTTGAATAGTAGCCATCCATTTGACGGAATTTAAAGTGTTGTAGAGAAAATGAGGGCTAATTTGGTTTTGCAGCATACGGTATTCCAATTCCTGCTTCTGCTTCACGTCAGCCACCCGACTTTCCATTAAAACAACAATGTCCTGCGAGAGACGATTGATCCCTCTGCCCACATCTCCGAGCTCGCTGTTCCATTCAATATTTCGGTCCACGGTGAAGTAGCCTTGGGCAATTTTATCCATCCTTTTTTTCAGCTTTTCGACTGGAAGGCTGATCGTACGAGTCAGGTAAAGGGTAATAATGCCGCTTAGGATAATCACGAGAAAGCAGACTGAGATCGCAATAAATATCCAGATGTTAAATATTTTAGCAAGCTGCTTGTCGGATAAGGTCTGGGTAAGAATAACCCCTTCGCGAACCGGGTAGGACACTGCAATTTTCTCTTCTGCACCAGACTCAATGACACTCAAGACGGTTTGGGCTCCCGTGGGACTATCCTTTTGGTAGGCCCTCTCTTTGAAATCGGTCGATACCGGCGCAACCTTGCCATCCATAATTTCATAAGGCGTGTCGCCAAGCCTGAGCAATAACCGGGAATTTGCCGGCAAAGCGTAGCCTTTCAGCTTGTCGGTAACGACAGACGTGTTGGCAAGCAGATAGACCGTACCGATGCGGGAAGCTCCCGTGCCGTAAATCGGCCAAACGATAGGAATGCCGTCTGAACTCGAAAGGGGGTCGCGAACGACACGTCCCCATGCTTCCGCCGCATCCTGAGTAAGTCCGGTGAGCTTATCGATGTTATGGACATTTAACGAAGAAGAAAGACCGCCGGCATTGTCTACCTGAATAAATTTCCCTTTATGATCCGTAACGATCAGGCGACGGGCGTAGGCGTTGGAGGGATTAACCCGGAAAGCCTCCTGCATCGCAGTAAATACATCAACAGCATCCTTAGCGCTTGCCTGAGGTGATTCGAAATAATTGGCCAGCAGGGTATTGGTGCTTGAATTGGTACTGCAAACCATGGCTAAGGCGTAAAGGTTGAGCAAATCCTGATCTATAATGTGGGAAATGAGCTGTAAATTGAACTCGGTTGCCTGAATCGCTGTTTTGCGCTGAAAATAAGAAATCATCTCATAGCTGAAAAACGATAATAAGATGGCGATCAGCAAAGCAAAGATAGTCATAATGAGTATGATTCGGCTTTTTATGGTAGACTTTCTGTTCGTGTTAAACACTCCTTGTCAACAAACCCGATGATTAAAGCGTTTACAATTTATGATAGCATATCCTTCCAAGAGTTTGCAGAAGAGTTGATGTATAGGAGGAGAAAACAACCAATATTACATGTTTTGTGTATGATTTTACAGGTTTCATGTTGAGGGCCGACATAAACTAAACCAAATAATACATGATATGAGTTGGAAAATACATCCCATTTGGCTTCAAAAGCGATTAGAATTTGTCATAGGGTTCGGCAATCCCGAATCAACTGCAATATTATATGATGGAAAAGGGGAGTTATAAAATGAAGTTGAAAAGAGTGTTCAGCATCAGCTTGGCAACAATGTTTTCCCTGAGCATGATAGCCGCTTGCTCCGGTAATAACGGCAACAATAGCACTGCGCCGACTGCGGCTCCAACGACGGAAAGCACTGCAAGCGCTTCCGAAAAGCCTGCTGACAAACCTATCACGTTAAAATGGGCTTTATGGGATTGGGAAGCAACCGCGTACTATAAGCCTCTAATTGATGCTTACAAGGTGGAGCATCCAAACGTAACCATTGAATATGTTGACCTTGGCTCTACCGATTATATGACTATGCTGAGCACGCAGCTCTCCGGTGGTGCAGATCTGGATGTTCTAACGATCAAGGATATTCCTGGCTATGCCAATCTTGTGAAGCAAAATCATTTGGAGCCTCTGAAAGGGTTTATTTCTGAAAGTGGTATCGACACCTCTGCGTATGGCGGCACAGTAGAACAGATACAGGTAAATGATGAGGTTTATGCGCTTCCTTTCCGCAGCGATTTCTGGCTTATCTATTACAATAAGGATTTGTTTGACAAAGCAGGTGTCGCTTATCCTACAAATGATATGACACTTAACCAATATGATGAGATTGCCAGACAAATGACGGCAGGCAGCGGCGTAAACAAGGTTTATGGAGCTCACTACCATACTTGGCGCAGCGCAGTCCAACTGTTCGGTATTTTGGATGGTCAACATACGGTCGTTGAAGGAGACTATGATTTCCTAAAGCCTACTTATGAACGAATTCTGAAAGAACAGGATGACGGCATAGTCATGGATTATGCTACTCTGAAAACCTCCAGCACTCATTACTCAGGCGTGTTCTACAATAACTCGATTGCCATGATGAACATGGGAAGCTGGTTTATAGCGACGCAGATTGATAAAGTGAAAACTGGCGAGTCGGCAGCCACCAATTGGGGCATTGTGAAATACCCGCATCCGGATGGCGTAGAGGCTGGAACGACCCTCGGAACGATTACTTCGTTGGCGGTTAACAAAAAATCAGCTAACAAAGAAGCAGCGCTTGATTTTCTGGAATTTGTAACAGGTTCGGAAGGAGCAGCTGCAATTGCTGCAACAGGCACGATCCCTGCAATCAAAAACGATGAAGTTATCAGCTCTATTACGTCCATTGAAGGCTTCCCTTCCGATGAAAACAGCAAAGCGGCTCTTGGCACGGTGAAGACGTATCTGGAAATGCCGATGCATGAGAAAAGCGCGGATATCGAAGTGATTTTGAACGAAGCTCATGATAACATCATGACCAAAAACACAACGATTGACAAAGGCTTGGCAGATATGAAAACTCGCGTAGAGCAGGTCTTGAACAATTAGATTGTAAACAGACGATGAATCGAAGGGGCGGGCGAAGGCTCGCCTTTCTTTGAAATCCCTTTTGAGCTGGAAGGTATGGAGGAGACATCATGCAAAATGAGACTAGATTAGAAGCTGGAAAACCCGAAAAGGTTTTTCTGTCAAAAGGCGTCAGGGAGCATCTGGTGGCATACAGCTTTATTGCGCCTAACTTTATCGGCTTTGCCGTGTTTACACTGCTTCCCATGTTTTTTGCCTTTGTCCTCGCCTTTGTAAAATGGGATGGGGCAAACCCTATGGCATTTATCGGAATTAATAATTTCACCCGCCTTATCCATGATACTACGTTTCATAAGGCATTATGGAATACGGTTGTTTATACGGTCGGCGTCGTACCGGTCACGATGATTTGTGCTCTGGGACTGGCTATTTTGCTTAATCAGAAAATATTTGCCCGAAACTTTCTTAGAACGGTAGTTTTCTTTCCTTATGTGGCTTCGCTCGTAGCGGTTGCGGCGGTATGGAATTTTATCTTTAGTCCTACCTTGGGGCCGCTTAACAACATTTTGCATGCTATTACAGGGGTACCGATTGAGGAGCTTCCCCGCTGGGCCGCGGATAAAGATTGGGCGATGTTTACGGTTGTTTTGTTTACTGTCTGGAAAAGCATGGGTTATTACATGGTGATTTACCTGGCGGGACTGCAAGGAATTAATCCGGAATTGTACGAAGCCGCCCAATTGGATGGTGCGAATGCATGGAGAAGATTTCGTAATGTGACCGTACCGCAGCTCGCGCCTACGACCTTCTTTGTGTTGATGATTCTGGTCATTAACTCGTTTAAGGTATACGACATCTTTATTAACCTATTTGCCGGCGCTGATAACCAGCTCAATGATTCGACAAGGGTTATGGTTTATCAAATTTACAATACGGCCTTCCGTTCACTGGACTACGGTTACGCCAGCGCAATGGCCATAGTATTATTCCTGCTTGTCCTGGGCATTACGATCGTTCAGTTCAACGGCGAGAAGAAGTACGGATAATAGGAGGATATAGACATATGGTAGGCACAGATAAAAGACTCAAGATCGTTATGGTGGCATTTGTATATATCCTATTGTTCGTCATTGTATTGTGTATGCTGGTTCCGTACGTATGGATGATTTCGGCTTCATTAAAGCTGAACAAGGATGTTTTTTCTTTCCCGATTCAATGGATTCCTGCATTGCCCCGCTGGCAAAACTATGTGGACATTTGGAACCGGATTCCATTAGGCCTGTTTATTTTCAATACAGCGAAGCTGGCAATCGTGGTCACCTTTTTGCAGCTGCTTACTTCTAGCTTTGCGGCCTATGCGTTTTCGAAGCTGAGATTTAAAGGGAGGAACCTCCTTTTTCTTGGCTATATCGCAACGATCGCGATTCCATGGCAAGCGTATATGGTGCCGCAATTTATAATGATGCGTTCGCTCGGACTGAACAATACCCATTTGGCGATTATCTGTCTGCAGGCTTTTTCAGCATTCGGTGTATTTTTGATGCGTCAGTTTTATCAGGGAATACCGGATGAGCTGTGTGAAGCTGCCCGCATCGACGGCTTAAGCGAATATGGGATTTGGGCAAGAATTATGGTGCCCTTATCGAAGCCAGCGCTTTCAACCTTGACCATCTTCACTTTTGTTTCTACGTGGAATGACTTTTTGGGTCCAATGATTTATTTGACAAAAACGCCGCTCAAAACGATTCAGATTGGACTGCGAATGTTCATTTCGCAATATTCTGCGGAATATGGCTTGATTATGGCGGCCAGCGTCGTGTCGATTATACCGGTTCTGATTGTTTTTCTCGGCTTGCAGAAATACTTTGTGCAGGGCATTGCTTCTTCGGGCATAAAGGGTTGAAACGGATTGTTTTTGAGTTTGGAAAAGAATCGAATCTAGCTTTTATCTATTCCCTTACCCTTTCAATAATTTGTTGACGAAACAAGTGCACCATGTTATCTTTACTGTAATAAAAAGGCAATGTAACCTTTGGGTTCAACCTCGTATAGACGGGGTTGGACCCTTTTTGCGTTGACCTGTGAAAAGGAGAATGATAAGAATATGAATTTAGAAGCTGTTTATCATCGTGCAAAATTAAATTGGTCCTATGCCTATGACGAGCACACTCTGCATATCCGGATTCGGACGAAGAAAGACGATATCAAACGGATTGATCTTTATTACGGCGATAAGTATGGCTGGGACACGACGAACGCCGAAACTCAAATGGTACTATTGGCCTCGGATGCTATGTTCGACTATTGGGAAGCAGCCGCTCAGCCGGTATACCGTAGATTGGTTTATTATTTTGCTTTGAACGATGGAGAACGCACCGTCTATTTCCAGGAGAAAGGTTTTTTCGATGTTCCACCTGTCATTTTCTATGAAGGGCTGTTCGATTTTCCTTTTCTCAATCCCGCGGACGTTCATACGCCTCCAGCATGGGTGAAAAAAGCGGTTTTTTATCAAATATTTCCAGAACGATTTGCAAACGGCGATCCAACGATCAATCCTGAAGGAACGGAGGAATGGGGAGGCAAGCCTACCCCAAGCAATTTCTTCGGCGGCGATTTGCAGGGCATCATCGATCATCTGGATTACCTAACCACACTGGGCATAAATGCGCTTTATTTAAATCCAATTTTCGAAGGAACGACTAACCATAAATACGATACACAGGATTATTTCAAGGTTGATCCGCATTTCGGTACGAATGACAAGTTAAAGGAGCTCGTGAAGGCTTGTCATGAGCGGGGAATACGCGTGTTGCTTGATGCGGTGTTCAATCATAGCGGTCACACGTTCAAACCTTTTGTTGATGTCGTGGAGAATGGTCTTTCCTCTGCTTTTGCCGATTGGTTTCATATACGCGAATGGCCGCTAACGGTGAAGGATGGCGTACCGACCTATGATACATTTGGCTTCGAGCCAATTATGCCGAAATTGAATACGGAAAATGCTGAAGTGAAGGAATATCTGCTTAAGGTGGCAAAGTATTGGATCGAGGAAGTCGAAATCGACGGCTGGAGACTCGATGTGGCTAACGAGGTCGATCATGCTTTCTGGCGGGAGTTTCGCAATACAGTGAAGGCTGTTAATCCGGATGCTTACATTTTGGGTGAAATTATGAATGATGCGCTGCCATGGCTGCTCGGAGACCAATTTGATGCCGTCATGAACTATCCGTTCACGAAGGCATGTCTGGACTTTTTTGCACACGATCGGATTGGTGCCGGGCAGCTTGCTAATAAGCTCAGTGGTCAAATCGTTGGTTATTCGAGACAAGTTAATGAAGCTGCCTTTAATTTACTCGGCAGTCACGATACTTCTCGATTGCTCACCTTGTGTGGAAACAGCACAGAGCGGATGAAGCTTGTCTCTTTGTTTCAGCTTACTTACCCAGGCGCACCTTGTATTTATTACGGTGATGAAATCGGTATGGACGGGAAGCATGATCCCGATAACCGCAAATGTATGGAATGGGACCCGCAGAAACAAAATGGTGAATTATTTGAATTTTTCAAACAGACGATTCGCTTGCGACACCAACATTCCGCGCTGCAAGATGGTGCGCTGACTTTTCTACAGGATCAGGTGAACGACCGGAATTTAATCTATGAGCGCCGAGATGACCGGGATCATTTTGTAATTCTTATTAACAATTCAGAGAATCGCTCTGCATTTCGGTCAACCATTGCGGAAGGTGTCTGGACCGATATGGTGACCAATTCGCTAGTTATAGCAGTAAAGGGTCAATTAAACTGGGAGCTCCCGCCTTTTGGTTATGCGATATTGCATAAACATGGAGACGGGGCGATCGGATAGGCTGGGGGAAGCGCACCCACTAGCCTGTTCTTTTCATAATACCAATGAAGGATATAAATGGAATGAGTGTATCCTATTAATGCTAAGTTTGGTGTTGAAATACGGAGGTTAGCGGTGTAGTAAGGATGCTCATGAGCGTTCATCATTATTAATCTTTATAAAATACACAGCACTCCATACATGTGGAGTGCTTAATATTGGTGGTCGTAAAGAATAGCTGAATGTGATAGTACGGCTCAAAATCAATAGTTTGAAGAAGCATTTAATCTTGAAGAATCCTCCGACCCGAGCTAACATACAACAAACTTGATGACTGAGGAGATTTTACTAGTGAACAATAAGCCATACCTTCCAACCGCAATTCCTTAATTGGACTGAAATTTGACGATGCGACATCGGCACACTTATTAGAAATAGCAGACGTCACTGCAAGCTCGTCTTCGAACATGGCAAAGCAGTTACGAACTTAGTGCGGCGGCGCGAAATCATCGAAGAAATTCGGAGCTTATGTTTGGTGCGGGATGTTCTTATCGATCAATTGAGGGTATCGCAAAAAATCGAGCGTGTTTCGTGAGTATATGATTGAACCAATACTTGATATTGAAAACCATCCCCTTTCAACGAACTTTTACCTTGTGAGGGGATTTTGTTTGTTGATCAAAACTTGTCCAGAGTGGATGAACCCGCATTGGAACAGAGATTTTTTGACATAGAGAGACCGCTGGAAAGCCGGAAGAAATTGAACAATTAAAGCCCGCATCGAGCGAAATAAAGCGTCGCTGACACGTTACATCTGCGGGTCAATGTTTGTCAAGCACTAATTTTGAAGTTGAACCCCCAAAATGATTAATAAACCCTTTGACTTTTTGTATTTAGTACTATAAAGTAAGTAGTAAGTAGTAAGTAGTAAGTAGTAAGTAGTAAGTAGTAAGTAGTAAGTAGTAAGTAGTAAGTAGTAAGTAGTAAGTAGTAAGTAGTAAGTAGTAAGTAGTAAGTAGTAAGTAGTAAGTAGTAAGTAGTAAGTAGTAAGTGAAGAACCTTCGAAAGGATGATATTTCCATGTTGAAAAATTTATCAATTCCCCAAGAGTTTGTCTTACTTGCATTAGATAGTGAAACTAATATGCTAAAGTCTATTTTTCGAATGCATGTTGGCTTGTATACGGTAATGGCTTGTATAGTGGAACTTTCTATAAATGGCAATGTTACATTTGAAGACGATGATACAGTCAGAATTTCTAACTCAGCATCCACAGGTGAAAAATATCTGGACAGATTACTCGAGATTATTACTGCTGAGAAACCAAAGAAACTTAAGGAGTGGGTTTCTTACTTTTACTACTTTAAACAAAAAGAAATTTATAAAATGGTTATAGAAAGCCTTGCGGATAAAGGAGTTCTAGAGATTGAAAATACGGAAGTTTTATTTATTGTTCCAGTTAAAAAATATTTGGATGTAGCCAATACACGGAACCACATCGTAGAGAAAATACGAGCTGAGTTATTAGAACATGGGAATGTAGAAGATCATACATTAGCCTTGGTGTTATTTTTAAACATTAAAAATATGTTAAACGATTATTTTTCTGATTACGAACAAAAAACTTTAAAGCAAAAACTAGAGATATTACGTAAAGAGGACATTTATAAAAAAATTAGAACGATTTATACAGCTCTCATAAATCTTGATTCTGGAATATAGCTCCAAGTATTGCAGCAACATAGGGGTGAAAAATATGGGGAGAAAAAGAAGTTTAGATAAAATTTCATCATCAGAGTATGTGAGTATCAGTGAGTTGGTTGAACTTTCTGGAGTTCGATACAGTACCATTAAATATTACACGGAAGAGGATATGATCTCATTTGAGCAAGAGGATATAAGACTGACAAGAAGATACCCGCGTGAATTAGCACTAAAGCGACTTGAGGAAATTCGTGTAATGAAAGAAGAAGAAGGATTGACTATAAAACAAATTAAAGAAAAATTATAATTGTGAACTCAGGCACGGATATGAATTAATTTCCAGTGCCTACAATTCAGCAGGAAGGGGCGAATCTCCCAGAGATCTATAACGCAGAAAAAAGGCGTTGCTGGGGGCATTGATAAAGGAAATTCATGTGGAAGCAGCGATGCTGAATTTGTGAGTGGGAGCGTAATGTTCAACCCACTTATTAGCAAGAAGAGGGTTGAAATCCAAAGGCGCAAAATTGAAATTCATTATGACTTCAATGATCCAGAGGGGGCTTAAATGCCCCCTTACATTACTATCAATATAAGCATTCAACACATGTGGAGTGCGTAATATTGATGGAAAGAAGGGGCGAACCTAAATAGGCTACGCCCCTTGTTTTAGTGGGTTTTGGAAGTTGTAACTAATTTCGATAGAACCGTCAAATTGAACTTCAATACGATTAATCATCTTGTGAATCATATCTCGTAGGGTTTCTTCATTGCTTACGTCTAGCGCTGCAAACTTCATTAACTCCGCCTTGAATACCGATACACGCGATTCCGTATTGAGTTCGTGAGTGATTTCTGTTTGAAGCCGCGTACTTCGTTCCTCTAGTACTTGGCGTTCATTTTTGACCGCTACAGAACAAGCATTAAACATTTCTTTATCGATGTCGCCGTTCGTCCAACTCCTCGTAAGTTGTACAAGTTCTCTGTCCAATTTACTGATTTCGCGCTGAACATTTTCGAGTTCCTTAACGGCGTTATTCTTTTTGATTCCTGCTCGTTGGATAGTAACTTACGTAAAGGTACATTTATGATAAAATCAGATTAATGATAAATAAATGTAAGGAACGAGAATTATGAGAATAGCTTACGCAAGGGTGTCTACCGCAGACCAGTCTGTTTATTGCATACTAAAAGTGCCGAGTGTTGCAGCGTAAAAATGCTCAAGTAACGGCAAAGAGAAAAGACACTTGCCAGCACCCTATTATCCTCCTATCGTTAGGTTTGCGAGAACTGACGAAGGAGACTGGAAGGAATGCTGAAAATGCCTCAACAAGAGTATATCAAATTTCTACGTGAAGCAGAAGGACTATCGGTGAGCGATATCGCTAGGCAGGTGGGTGTTCATTGGAGAACAGCCAAGCGATATGCGGATCAGAGTGATTGGAACAAAAGACTTGGTAAACGCAAGAGCAACAGCCCAGTGATGGGGCCGTACATGGAGATTGTGGATGCTTGGCTGGAAGAGGATCAATTGCTCCCGCGCAAACAAAGGCACACCGGCGTCCGAATCTTTCAACGCCTGCAAGCAGAGTATGCGTTTACTGGCGGTCAACGGACGGTCCTCTCTTACGTCCAACTGCAGAAGAGCAGAATGCAGTTAGAGCGTGCGAAGACATACGAGCGACTTGAACATCCACCAGGAGAAGCACAAGTGGACTTTACTACAATGCAAGTCAGTCGCGATCAGCAACTCGTGACCTACAAGCTCCTCGTTGTCTCCTTTCCATCCAGCAACACGGCGTTCGTCTACCCAACACCGGCGGAGAACCAGGAATGCTTCCTTGAAGGGATGAAGCAATGTTTTCAGCAGATGGGCGGCGTTCCGCGGCGCGTTTGGTTCGACAATCTTTCGGCCGCTGTCGTCCACATTGAAAAGCATGGTGAGCGTCAGCTCACAGAGGGCTTCCAACGCTTTTGCGCGCACTACCGGATAGAGGCTGTATTTTGTAATCCGTATAGCGGTCACGAGAAAGGGCATGTGGAGAGCAAGTGCGGCTACGCCAAGCGCAACTGGGCGGTACCCATTCCACTTTACGAAGACCATGAGCAATTGGCCGCGTATTTCGCCGAGAAAGCCCGGCAGGACCGCGAGCGATTGCACTTTGCCAAGGGTGTCCGCATCGCCGAACTATGGGAGGCTGACCGCGTACAACTGCTGACATTGCCAGAAGAAACCTACGAACCGTTCCGACTTGGCGCAGCGGTCGTAAACAAGTACGGCGAGATTCGATTTGAAGGCGCCACCATCCCGCTAGTTGGTCTCGTTTCGCCAGGTAGCGAAGTTCTGACCCAGACTTTCTGGGACCGACTCACGATCTTAACGACAGAGCATGAACGGGTGAGGGAGGTGCCGCGTCCATATACCGGCAGTACAGCCGAGGTGCCGTGGGCACAAGTCTTCGCTAACCTGCTCCGAAAGCCGCGCAGCGTGAGCCATTCGCAGTTCATTCGGATGCTGCCGGAGGTGGTACAGGTTTATGCCAGTGTTGCTGACCTTACCTCACGTAAGGAGCGGTTGCAAGCGCTAGCGCATTGGTGCGGCGTCTACTCGATCGCGCAGATCGCCGAGGTGCTGACGACAGCATCGAGCGAAGCTACAGTCACGCAATTAACGGCAGCACTTGGACTCGTGCAAGCAAACCGCGACATACCGGCAGCGTGGAGCGAAACGATCTCTCCGCCAGGCGCCCAAGCAACGGTAACGCTACAGCAATATGATCGACTAATGGGAGTGAGCTGATGATGAAACCGGAACTGGCAGACCTATGCAAGCAGCTTCGTTTGGCCCACGTAGTCGATTATGTAACGCAGCAACAGGATGAGCAAACGCAAGCGTTTGTCGAACAATTGCTACTGGCGGAGCGCGAAGGACGACGACGAGCCCGGCTAGGGAAACTCGTGCAACAGGCTGGATTCCCGCATTTAAAAACCTTTGAGGGGTACGTTCGAGAGCACATTTCATTTCCCGTCGGTTGTACGCTTGAGACGTTGCTCGATATGAGGTGGCTGACGCAGCGTGAAAATTTGCTACTAATGGGGGCGGTTGGGACAGGTAAGACGCATATGGCAACTGCGCTCGACGTAGAGGCATGTAGGAGAGGATATGGCGTTCAATTTTTTCGAGCTTCCGATTTAGTGTCATTGCTGCAAGAGAAGTTTGCGGCGGGCACGCTCAGCCGCTTTCGGGAGAAGCTGAAAAAGATGGATCTCATCATTTTGGATGAAGTGGGCTATGTTCCGTTTAGCCAAACGGGCTCAGAGTTGTTATTTAATGTGATTGCCGATTGCTACGAACAGCAGAGTGTGATTGTCACATCCAATCTAGAGTTCGGTCAATGGACATCGATTTTTGGAGACACGAAACTGACGTCCGCTTTGGTAGATCGCCTTGTGCATCACGCGCATATTCTTTCATACACGGGCGATAGCTTCCGGCTCAAGCAAGCGATGGAACGTATACCGCAGTGACAATTTCACTGGCAAGCGGTCTTGGCATTTTCCGCTGCATATTTAAGCATTTTTCACTTGCAAAAAACAGTCATTTCATGTAAGTGTTCATTTCTAAAAATTGTAAGCAACTATGTCTGGTGAAACAAATAGCATCACAATGGTATTTGTTGAGTTTAAAATAACATTAAAAGGAGTTATATATTGTGACTGGAATATGTAGATTATGTTTAAATAATGTTGAGTTGAAAGAAAGTCATATTATACCGAAAATGTTTTATAAAAATATTATTCGAAATTCTATTACAGGGAAAATGCGTGTTTCAAACAATGTAAATAGAATTGTTCAAGATGGTTTAAAAACTCCATTTCTTTGTGGTAAATGTGAGCAACAATTTAGTAAATATGAGACTTATTTTTCAAATGAAATTTTTCGAAAAATTGATAAAAACCCGGAAACTTTTCAAATAAACAGTAAAGATAACCACCTTAGATATTTCATTCTCTCTGTTTCATGGCGGTATGCTCAATTTGTATATGAAACTGAATTATCCAAATCAGTAGTTGATCCGAGTGACGGTAAAACATTTACTATGGAGGAAATTGAAAAAATAAAAATTATTTTAGAAAACTGGCGTAAATTTTTGTTAGATGAAAACATATTGGAAATTCAAAAAATTCAAATGCATCTTATCCCCTATGTTAATATTGAAGAGATAGAGTGTTATGAAGCGATTAATCAAAATAGTGTTATTCCTGATTTTCGAACTTTAGATAATGAAAATGATTTTATCTACTCCTTTCTCTTTTTTAAAGTACCACACTTGGTGATACTATGTACTCTTTGGGGGAATACGGATTCTTTAAAAGGGTATTTGGTTGGAAAAGTTATTAAATCTAGAAATAGTAAATTGCCAAAACATATCCATGCGGTATTAAATCGTTCGGATAGAGTTTTTAAAGAATCGAAAGAAAAACTATCGGAAAATCAAAAGCAAGCAACTTTTCAAAGAGTACAAAAAGAGCTAAAAGATACCTAAAATTTGTTTGAAAGTCTGTTGAATTTTTTGGAAATCCAAGTTAGTCCCTGATTATAGTTATGACTTTTAGAGCGATTAATGCAACTCTGCCTTCTAGGTAATAAATAAGAAAATTATTTATGCAGTAAGTAACAAACCGCCAATTAGGGCGACTTTTTTAATAAATACTTTCTTCATTATTTTATAATTTTCTATTTTATTTCATTTTTTAACTTACTGGACAGTCAAAAGTTCTACACCTCTAAGAAACCAGCGAATCGCGCTCCACATTAGCGTTATCCTGCTTGGATTTAATTATTTTCGTTATAGATAAATGAGGATTTTGAGCAAACAGGCGAAAAATAGACTTGCGTAAATAAGCAGCGACGCTGGCCTCTGAGACCACGGCATGGGAGGGCGTTCGCAGATAGCGGAAAAACAGCCCCGCTGTCCGGCCTGAAAACTGCAAGGCGACGAGTTGTAGGAGTCCCATCGCAATGCACTGGCACATGACGAATCCCTCGATCGCTTGGATCGTTTTCTGGATGCGCTGCCGGTCTTGCTCGTTCGTTAGGGCTTCGAGCGGGTGCGCTTCCTCTTTTCTCAAAAACCGGTTCAGCTTCGGCATGGACTTGCTCCAGAAGCGGTAACCGAAGGCGTGGGTGACTTGCTTCATTTCCCGAACCGTGCATTCGATCTTGAAGCGATAACCGTACAAGCGGATAATATCCGTGGCTGCCAGGCTCAAATCCGTACTGACCAAAATGGAGCAGCGGCCCTCATGCACCACCAGCACAAAGCGCAATTCCTGATACAAGCCCTGGTCCCAAAGCAGATCCAGGCACAAAAATTGAACGGTCTCTTCTTTGCCGTACAGCGGAAGGGTTGTGGTTTGAAAATCGGTAGCGCGAGTCGTAAACAGCTCCTTCAGTTTGACCGCTTGGCCTTTTTTCGGCGGTCGGCCACGTCCCGGCTTTTTCGCAGGGGGGCGTTCGTAGGCGACCACGTTCGATTTGGCTTTGGTCACCAGGTGCATGCGGGTTTGGGAAGCGAGATGGCACGCATTCAGCCGCTCCAAGGCTGGAACCGACAAGAAGTATCGATCCAAAAGCAGCAGCGCTTGACCGAAACCTTTCGCGGCCTTGAAGCCCTGTCAATCATCTGAACGACATGTGAAGGCGTTTCTACTTCGCCTTTGGACTTCTTCCAGCCCAGAATGGTTTGGACGCCGTCTTGTAGATTCATGAACAAGGGCAAGCAGAACCACTTCCGGGAATCGCCGACCAGGATGCCGATGGCGCCGAACAAATGACCAAAGATATAGTCACCCTTGAAGACATTTTCGGATTCCTGATGAAGCTTTTTAACGCCCGGCATCCGTCGGCCTTCCTTGGCCTGCTTCATGCCGTCGCCGACGAGAACCACGCGGTTCTGAATCACCAAGAGTGAGTGGCGCATGCTGGCGCACGACCTGAAGCCACTTCTGCTGTAGCGTCTGAGTGGACCAGCTGGACGAACGGAAGAAGTGAATGAGTGTCTCATAGCAGCGGCTATTCAGCGAAAGATCCCGAATCACAGAAGTCACACCTAGAGAGTCGGAGCGCAGCATAAAACCGATGACCAGAACAATGAACCACTCAAAAGTGGCTTGTCTGGAAAAGCAGGAACGGAAGGGAAGCAAAAGTTCATTCAGGTATTTTAGCATAGGTATGGTCAATCGCTTCGAAATAGGGTACACTTTTTTCGTAACCCATTCAGCGATTCTATCCTTTTAGAGTGAGATCTTAAGGATACCGTAGATTCGCCGGATTGGGTTATTTTTCTATGTTATGATTTTTTGATAAGAACTTTTGACTGTCCAGTTAACTTACTGGAATCTATTTAGATTGAATATCTATTAATTGGAATAAACGTAAGTGTGACTGGGTTTGAAATGATGAGAGTTTTTTGGAGGGGAATTGGAGAGAGATAAAATCGATTTAAAAGAAATATAGGTTGAGAAAATTGCTTAGATAATAGGTACATCTTTAGCTCTTGGCAACATTTTAAGTAGGGCAAATTAATATTTTAAAAAATGATTCAGTTTTTCATAAATGCATCTATTATTAAAAGTCAATATGACAAGGGGGATATAAAATGTTTGGATTTTTTAAATCTAAAAAAGTTAATATCTATGCAGAATTAAATGAAATTGCTGAAAATATCTATAAAGACTTTGGTTTCAATAGGGAAAATGTGTCATACGAACTATCAAGTCAAAAAAATATAGGAGAAGCTTATGGATGGCGCGAGGGCTACAAACAATTTAAAATAGTAATCGGAATTAAAAATTACATAGACGCAAATGCAATAGATGACATACATAGAGTATATTTTAAAAATACACTTTTTCATGAATTTGTTCATGCAAATACATTTTTAAATACACCTGAAAAGTTATATAAATCATTTCACTAGCATTGCATAAAAATCGTATAGTCTTGTCAAGCGCTTATCCAGGTTACAGTATTAGTAAAAGAAAGGAGACCTATGGTTAGTGAGAATTTTCAGAATATAAAATCATGACAGTTAGTGCCAAAAAGACAAGGGGTGCTGTGATTCAGACAATCCATTATCCACATAATGTTAGATATTTAAATTACCGGATCATATGCCAGTTCGTCCAAGTGATCTTCTTCACCATTCTCGAATTGCTGTAGCGTCTCCGCAAATATGCGCTCATGATCGTAGGTCCGTCGCCCCTTGGATGTTCGGGTGCGGTCCCCGTACCATTTTCGGATCATCGCTATCAAGGGCTCGTCCCAGCAACGTTGCATCAGTTTATAGATGATTAATAAGTTACCCTGGAACGCAATCTTTCGCTTAAGAAGCAGAAGCAGACAATACGTGATGAGTGCAATGCGGATTTGCGTATAGACTGCATTGGCGCTGATACCATAGAACCGCTTAATGTGCAGATGCTGCTTGACCCACTTGAAGAACAACTCGATGTGCCAGCGGCGACGGTAGAGCTCGCCAATCTCGATTGGCTCCATGGTCCTTTCATTCGTGATGATGGTAATGAGATTGCCCTTGCTATCATGTGTTTCGATTAACCGCAGCGTATGCTCCATTTGGTTTACACCAGGCTTGCCTAATCGCACGATGGCTTCTCTTAGAATGGGTCCCTCGGCATTCACAACCTTCTCTTCAAGGACCGTGACGACCGCATTAGCCTTCAAACGAGTGATGAATCGCGTACCATTTTCGCAATACTGGTCGAATAAGTCATAATCGAGATAAGCGCGGTCAAACAGATTCATCGCATCCGGTTCCTGCACGACAAGCTCGTTCATCTCTGTCTTGTCCGAGGCTTTTGCCGGTTTAAGGACGACTTTATCTGGACTTACCATCTGTTCGTGATAGACTACGCGGGTATGCATCTTGATGCCAGCTTTCGTGTTGCGAAATTCTGCCCACCGATGCTTCGTTAGACAGAGAGAGATCGTGGAAGAATCAATCAGATTCAACCGTCCAAGTGCTGCCGTTCCTTTCTGAAAGCCGTATTCCCTGTGAATCTGCTGAATGAGATGGCCAAGTGTCGCATCGAATAGACCTGGATCCAAGTCTCGCAATTTTCGGGAAAGCTGCGAAGCACTGATCGATTCCAATGCCAGTTCTCGTTGCAGCTCTTCACTCATGCGAACGTCCAAACTGATGTCAGCCAAACTCTTGACTTGGCACAACTGTGCAAAGATAAACAACTTACAGAATGTAACGGAATCCAGCTTCTTCGTGTACTTATCCAGTCCAAGTTTTGCAATCTGGTTCAATAAAAATTCTCGATCAAGAGGAATAAGGTATTCCTTAAAAGTGGATTTTGTAGTATCCTTGTCCATGCGATCTCCTTATGAGTAGGGATTTGGACAGGACTGTCTTCTTCCCTAATCATAAGGTTTTTTCTTTGGGTAAAGCCACCTTAATTATTACATATTTAGAACAATTTTCTCATATAGGCTTTTCGGTGATCGCACTTGACAAATCTGATTTTTGTTTATGCAATGCTAGTGAAATCATTTGAAGGAAATGAATTAACTTATGCATATTGGGCATTTAAAGTACTGGATGAAGTTAAAGCTTATGACGAAGCAAATAAGAAGTATAAACAAGATAAAAAATTTTTAAAAACAGACGAAAATGGAATCTTGAAAGTATTTGAACATTATTGCAATGAGCTGAGATTTAGTGGAGCTAAACCACCAGAAGCTGTATTTGCAAATAATTATTATGATTTAGCTTCTGCTTTTATTGCACATAAATTTGTCAATCCTGATTTTCCTTCTATAAACAATAAAAATTATCTTAAGTTTGTTGAATCATATCTAGGACACTTAAATAAAGCAAGTGCAGCTAATTTGTTAGAATATAAAGATTACGAAGAGTTAGGGAAACAATTAATTAAAGATTTTGAATTACTATTTATTTATGTTAAAGGATGGCATCCAAATAATTCATATAAGTACTTTTTGCTTAATTCTCATATGAAATGACCTTTCTCAAATTTTGAAAAATAACTATTTTTAACACAAAATAACCATTTCCTAAGATGAAAAAAAGATTTCCCGAAAAAATTTAATATAATCAATATTCAAGAGTTTGAACTTCACTCCCATAAAGGAAGACAAGATACGAGCCATTGAAGGGCTGTATAAGGGCTGAATACAAGTAGAGCCACCGAAGTTAGGGCGGCTCTTTATTGTGTCTTATACGTCTTGCAAAGTCTTCTGAATATACACTATCTAGTGCCGAATGAATTACTTTTTGTTGTCGCGGCGAAGGTTACCTTTAAATTACCTGCGAGAAATTTCCTGAAAGGTCGAAACTTTAAAAAAAGTGGCGGCTATTCCCCATAAAGTGTCTGTATTGGGTTCCTAATCGTCCGCAAATCTTCTTTAGTAAGGGTTCGTAGAAGTAGAGTTATCTCCGTGAAATCTTATTCTGATTCGGTCAAGGATTCCTGTTTATAGGTGAAGCTAATTAGCTGATAATACACTTGGGAGTTGTTTCTTGCTTAGAACAGAGAAAGGGAAAATTAGATTCAGCGAATACTGCCACATCAAGCCTGTATATTTTACGCACCCCACACATGTGGAGTGCTGTGTGTTGTTGGTTAGGGAGTAGTGATTGGAGCCACATTTACCTATATCAAAAGCCCAATCCTTTGTGAGAGGGCTTTTGTTTTGTAATATGATATTTTAACAACACTGCTACTTCAATCGAGTACCTGTTTTTAGTTCTGATTTTGCTATTTTTGTGGAGGATATTAGGTTCGTATAGTGAAACATCAATGTTATGATTTTTGAAATGAAAAGTATGGAGCTTTGCAATTGCTATAGAGATTACTGAGCAACAAAGTGAACTAGCCGTATACTCCTGAATGTAGAAAAGCTTTAAATCACATTGCAGATTCTAATATAAATAAAATGACTACCAATTTTGATCAAAATAGGTTTAGTAACGGAAGTCTGTACTTGGATAAAACAAATCAATGAAATTCAAAATGAAGTATTATATAAGATTAAGTGAAAATTGGGGCTACATAGGATGTGGAACCCGCAATTTTTTAGACCATGGAGCAAATCTAGATCACGATGAAGAACGTATTCAAGGACGGACTGGAGGCCAAAGTGGAGATTGACACCCAATTGGAGTATGCCTCTATGATCAAAATAAAGAAAACCAAGAACAGTTGAAACGACTATGGTAAGAAAAACCGTGCACACCGAGTACTGCGATCAGGCGATCAAAGTCTCACACGATCGGCTGGTCGTATTCGAAACTGTCGTCGGTTGCAATTGAAAGATTAATTTGTAGAATTTTGCAGGATTTTGTACCGGGTCTATAGAAGTAATTCTAGCATTATGGGTGTTTTATCTTTCAAAATAAATAATTGACTAAACGGAAGGACGGCCGAGACGCCTACATTCGCTTGGTGACCAGCTATCTCATTGAATAGAGTGAAGACGGTGCTTCAGGTTGCTCCTACATCTATCCTAGGTTCATTGAAAAGATTAACCAAAAACCTGCATAAGCCTCTTGGGGGGCTAATGGTTTTTGCAAACTTAGCAGGTCAAAAAATATAAAGCAAAGCAGTACAGTTTAAAGAAATAATAAAACTAAGTGAGGGAAATATGGGGAAAATTAAAAAAAATATTAATCAAAATAACTTTAATGAAAAGATAAATTTTAATGGACCAACACAAATTGCTGCAGGAGATATAATTAACAACATACCAAACACTTATCTTCAAAAGGCAAAATATACGTCTGAACCAACATGGCGAAGCCCATTTACTATGGCTGTTTTATCGTGGATTAGCTGTGCCATTGCAATTGGAGGGTTGCTTCCTATTGGTAGTAAAATAGTAAAAAGTGGTCTCAATGTTTTTAATGGAACTCTGAAGGCAACATTAGGTTTTGAAATCCAGATATATTTAATAATATTTGTAATACTGACTATCTTATTTATGGTTTTTCTTAGTCTTAGGAGAATTGCCAAAAGTCAAACTAGGTACCCTCTGCTTTTTAATTTTGCAATCAGTGGTTATGGTAAAAGATTGACATTAGAGAAAATACATATTGATAAATGTCCTCAATGTGGGGGAAAGATGAAATATTATAATAAACCAGTGGAATGGAGAGAGAGACAGTACGGTGATGGTAGAAGAAAGCGTGAAACTACAAAAAGGGTACCTGCATTAGAGTGTAAGCGAAATTCAGAGCATTGCTATAGAGTTGACCCTGCCGAAGATATGTTATGATAGTTTTCGTTAGGTGAATCAATTTCATAATGCATTGGCTTGAAAAATTACAGACGACTCCAATGCCATCGTATTGCCTTTGTATTTTTATGCTGTTTGCATGTCTTGTTGCTTGCTGACACGATCTACGAAGAGCTTCATGCTGTTGTAAACTAAGGTGACGAGGAACTGTATATCTGGTTCATGCCGATCACTTAACACATGTCGAATGTCTAATATTGATGGTTCGAAAAGAGACGTGACAGTGCCTCACAAATGCATTGATTTTAAGGCTTGTATACACCGGTCCTCAGCTATTAAATGAACGGACAGGACAGTTGGAGGAAGATGCAGGTCTCTTGCACATCCTAATGTTAAATGGTTTGTTATAAATTAAAATAAGGACGGTGATTAATCATGAACTTCATTACCAAGGAGCAGCTTAATAATAATTTGGGCAATAAATCCAAGATAGAATTAGTTGATTTGATTAAAGTCATCGAAGAACAGTTCGGATATAAGGTCTCTATTTCTAGAAAGTTTACAGAAGAACAAAAGAAAAAAATGACAAAGGCTATTTTTTCAAATGAAGATGTTTTGAGACAACTCGATGAGTCGGAACTTGAGCCTGAAGAAAATGATATTGAAAGTTTCGAAGATTATTCCCGTTTTATAAAAGGGGTAGGTAATGAGCAATAAGCCAAACCTCTATCGTGTTCTTTGGACTCAGCCAGCGCTCAAGGCGTTGGCCAAGCTTTTTAATGTCTCTCACAACGATGTATTTAATCGATCTAAGCTGATATTATCTCAAGATCCTCATCAGCAAGCAGACGGTGTAACGGATTATTCTGATTTTAAATACAATGGATATTACTGGGTATTACTACATAACGTTGTCCTAATTTATACGATATCGGAGACAAAAGAGGCTGTTCGTATACGGGCTTGTTATTTTGCAAATACCGAATCATCACACCAGATCTTCTGGGGAATTGAGCCTGAAGAGGAAGAATTACGTTGATGAAGGTTGGCTATATACCAGAAGGCACTTTTAACGAAAAGACAGTCAAAGAATTTATAAAGGAAAACATCGGCGATCAATCCCGAAATTTCCCTGTAGTATTAAAAGGCAGCGGAAATCTTATTGGTCACATTGTTTGTCATAACTATTTTGGTGAGCATACCTATGAAATTGGGTGGGTGTTCAATCCCAGCTTTCACAATCATGGTTACGCTTCAGAAGCGGCAAGAAGGTTGTTTCGAGAATTGTATTCCCTTGAAAATGAATGGTGGATGAATATTTTACGCTATTTTACGATAAGAGTGGGACCGACAGTCATCAACTATTGAGAAACTATAGATTAATTAGCCGCTCTTATCATAGGCGGCTTTCTTTTGTCTAAAAAACGGTAACATGTGTCTGTATGTATAGGAACAATAAGCACCCCACATCTATGGAGTGCTTATTGTTGATGATTAGGGGACTGCTCTCTTCGACAGATTAATCGAAAACGGGACCTTTTCAAAAATAGTTCTCCATCATTTTATTTGAATAATTTGGAAAGCCTTCAACATATGTTTTGGGCTCTGTGATTATTAGATTTGTGCCGAAGCTTGCTAAAAGTTGAAATCCTGTACTGTTTTGAGGGAGGAAAATTAAGGAATAAATATCTTTGAAGTAGCCAAGCAGTCATGAACGACGGTCCCTGTATAGAATGGAATGAAACCGAGTTCATCCATTCCCTGACTCCCACATTTGGAGTGGACACCTAGCAGCGTCCAATCTGCAAATGAGATGGATGATTAATGACCTGGCCTTTCCGTTATGTTAATCTAATCTAAAAAACGTGTAGGAAGGGATAAATGAGGGAGGAAAATAAAGCTGTGTTTGAGTCGATTGATGAATATATAAAGACATTCCCGCCTGAAACGCAGGAAATACTTCGCAAGATAAGAGAAGTCATACAACAGGCAGCGCCAGATGCAACAGAAAAGATCAGCTATCAAATGCCTACCTTTGTATTGCATGGAAATTTAGTGCATTTTGCTGCATACAAAAATCATATCGGATTTTATCCAGCGCCGAGAGCTATTGATGAGTTTAAAGAAGAATTATCACAATACAAAGGAGCGAAAGGCTCTGTTCAATTCCCGATTGACAAGCCAATGCCGTATGAGCTAATTAGCAGGATGGTGAAGTATAGAGTTGCTGAAAATATACAAAAAGCAGCAGCAAAATAAAAAAGAAGAAATAAATTTTAACGGGGAAATAAGCTTCTTCAGTTTATTTGCAGCTACATTGCACTTTGTACAGCAGATTTGCTATTACTGACCTATCCACTCGCGTACACTGCACTTTCTACAATGGATTCTTAGTTACAAGGTAGATATCGTCCATAAGAAGCTAATTCTGCTGCAAAAGTACATTGTAGCTGTGCGAATTAACGCTCATGTGAGGTTTTTATTGTAATAAGTGTAGTGTAGGAATGGAGGCGAGCTAATGCCTTCGGGAAGTGTGCTGTTAATCGACAAATGGCATTATCGCACGCCACTTCTAAGCGCACAGCTCCTATTGTTTAAGTTCAACTGGCAGCAATGAGGTCAGTGTCGAGTAGTGGTGAGCCTTCATACTAAACACATGAAAAAACACGCCAAATGAGGCGTGTTTTTTTGGGGAATATAGGAAAGTATATCATTTCGCCATACTAGCTCTATATTTCTCCGGAATGAAACGCGCCACCGCCAAAGGACGGCGACAGCCGTTTCACCATGTATCCTGGATTCCCGCCAACTCATAACGAGGATGGCGGTTCGATCCCCAAACTGAAGTAGATTTCCTTCTGTTTCTCAAGAATTTCTCCCACACGCAGTTCTTCTCCTGGCGTTTCAAAGCATTCAATGACATCGAGCTTATCCAGAACACCCTGCATCGTATAGGTTTTAAACAGACCGACATCCTGCATTTTCTTTTTGATGTACGAAAGATAGATGAGTGCCACAAATTCAACAAATAGCTTGCCGTCCAGACTTTGTTCGGAAGAAACCAACGTTCGACGCATATTGAGGCGTTCCTTTAAATTGCCGAAGGCTTTCTCGACCACGTCCTTGTTCCGATATAATTCAAGCGCAGTGACGGCATCCATCGTTTCATTGGTCACCAGAGCGAAATAACCGTAGTAACGCTTGGCTTTGGCAACCACTTCCTCCTTGACCGTCACACGAGCTCCACGTTTGGGTGTGGTTTTTACCTCAAAGTATTTCTTGTATTGCGACTCATGCTCCGGAATAGGGCGGCCTGATTCGAGTTCCTTCAGCAACCCGATTAACTTGCGATCAAAGGCTTTTTCATCTTCGGCGGCTTTATCGATGTTGTAGTAATAATGAATGTACAGGCGCCTGGGTTCGGTGATCGTATCGCCTTTGTAAGGACGATGCTCGGTATAGTTCCACTCTGTCTGAACGGTGTGGCAGTAGAGTTCGTATTTCTCATTGTAGTGCTCAAAGCTGCGAAATCGATCATAAATGCCGTCCAATTCATGGCGGATGAAAGACAGTGACATCTTGGCGGAGATCAGAAACTTCAAGTGTGATTTGAACAGCGCATTGATGTTAGCTTCGCTATAAAATCCACGATCCATAACCAGCTTCACTTTAGAAAAACCGAGCGTAGCGAAATCGGCCAGCAGGTTGGTGAGCGTCTTGGCATCCGGGATGTTTCCGGCCAGCTTGCGGTAATAAAACGGCAGATTAGAGGTTTCGCCAAACACAAGCGCCAGATTCAGTTGTGCCAGCGGATCGCCTTCTTTATTCCGACCGTATTGCACCTGGCGCAGCCCTTCGGAATAGCTGGAAATGGACGTAATGTCGTAAGCCCAATATTCCTTGTCCGTGCGGCGTTTTCCTTGCAGTCGGAAGAATCGGCTTTTCGCCTCCTCTGTAATGGAGGCGAAGATGTCACTGCTGCGCTGTGAAGAAATGTTTTTGCCGTAAGGATGCTTATGTAGGAGATCAAATTTCTCGAAGCGGTAAAGCGGATTGTTGTCCTCCAGAATCAGGTAATAGACGATAGATAGAATCTGCTGAGCCAGTTCCGGAAAGCACTGCTTCAGATCTTGAACGATACCGAGATTTTCCCCAATGGCATCGAAAAGATAAGTCGCCCCATAAAACTTTCTGGCCATTTGTGTGGACGGAACGGGACCGCGTTTTGTAGCGGTAGAAATGGATTGTTCCTTCCGCCCTCTACCGTCAGTCGGGACGATTTCCCCCGAATGGGGATCGACACGTCCAATGAGCGTGCGCTTTGCACGAGATTGCTTCTTTTCTTTGTCCCAATACGAAACAGATTCGTAGGCATAAGTAATACCGGAACGGTTGTCCTTTTGGTAGACGATAGTCGCCAATTTCCCTCACCTCGTTATGTATTAGTATAACACATAACGAGGTTTGTGGCAAGAAAAAAACACCAAAAAATCAGTGTTTGTAAGGGTTTCTGTCGTTTTTTATTATGGGATCGTTATGTTTCGGCGGGAATCCAGGATGTATGATTAGGTTTGAAGCTTATGAGTTTATCAAGTAGTAAGACATCCTGATTTATTGGGAATAATTCACATGAGATGGATAGCATGAAATGGAGGAGAGAGCATGAGAGGGAGCCTATTTGCTTTTTTGGCGGGAGCCTTTATTACACTGCAAGGTGTGGCTAATGCTCGTATTAGTCAAGATATCGGTACTTGGCAGGCAGCGACAATAACCCAGTTTACTGGATTCATAGTGGCTTTCTTGATTCTGATGTTCGTCAGAGACGGAAGCTGGAAAGGGTTTAAGCAAGTTAAGCCATTGTATCTTACAGGCGGAGCCTATGGGGCGGTTATCATCTTCAGCAATGTTAAAGCGATTGAAGCAATCGGGGTTACCTTTACGATATCCGCGGTGCTGATTGCACAGCTCTGTCTGACTTTTTTGATTGATAGCAGCGGCTGGTTTGGCGTAGCGAAAAAAAGGATGCGGCTTCCGCAGTTCATCGGAATCGGAATTATGATTGCAGGTGTTGTCATACTTGGATTTTGATTAATGAGAGGTCTCATTGAGCGGAGCATGTATAAACAGAGGATTCGTATGAGTATAGGAGGGTGCTGCGATTATGTTTGTAGGATTGTTGATGGGTCTATTCGCTGGAGCGCTGGTTAGCGTGCAAAATATTTTTAACAGCAAGGTGAACGAGCGGGCAGGATCTTGGTCGACAACGACGCTGGTGCTCGGTTTGGGATTTACAGCTTCATTCATTATTGGTTTGATTTTTGAGGGGAAGCAAATGTTTGTTTTGCAAAATATGCAGCCGTGGTATTGGTTTAGCGGCATTATTGGAGTGGGAGTGGTCACTTGTATGGTACGGGGATTTAAAATTCTTGGACCTACGTATGCGGTATCTATCGCTTTGACCTCACAGCTCGGATTTGCTTTGTTATTTGATTCATTAGGGTGGCTGGGGGTGGATAAGCTTCCATTCAGTTGGAACAAGCTCATCGGTGTACTAGTCATCGTTGGCGGTATTTTGGTATTTAAATTAAGTGAGGAACGCGAACCTGAGAAAGCGAGTGCTCAATAAAATATAATCATTGACACATTTGTTTTTCTATTGGTATACTATGGAACATTACATATATCCGATTAATTCAATCGGAATAATAAAACGGAGGTAATGTTCGTGATCAAAACAAAAGCTTCATACACTAAACTACTTGTAGCACTCCTCTTATCGGTCTCCCTTATTTTCACGCAAGCAACTGCATTTGCTGCAACATCTGCAACAACGATAGCAGCAACGACATCACAGGAGGATGGCGCTGCCCAGTATAAACAGTTTTTACAGCAAAAATTTGATGTCACTCTCTCCGGTACGGTAACGAAAGGTGAGTATATTAAAGCTGTAGCAACTATTTTGGGCTATGAGCCAACGGATGAAAAAGTGGTTTTCTCCGATGTTGAGAAGAGCAGCGAGCTTTATGCGTCGGCAGCTGCTTTATATGAAAAGGGTATCTTGTCTGGTCCTGCCATCCAAGGTGACCAGGTGCTTACGAATTACGTTGCAGTAGCGATCGCACTAAGAGCAGCAGACTTGAAGGAGCTTGCTTATACCTATCCTGCAGCTAAAGCCAACAAGGTGTTGACGAAGCTAAGCGCAGCAAGCAAATCACTGGACGCTAAAGGTGCTCAAGAGGTAGCGGCAGCAGTCGATACAGGCTTGCTGACAGCAGATTTTTATTCCAGCTTTAATCCAAAAGCAGCAGCAAGCGATCAACTCATCTACACGCTGCTTGGCAAAGTGCTCATTACGAAGGGCCTATACAAACAATATCTTGGTTATGTGAACGATGGTGATATTTATGCAAAACTCAGCAGTGCGTATGAAACATCTGATATCATCGACGCGCCTAAGCTGCAAACACTTGTGAACACTGCTTTGAAGCAAGACCTGATCACGGGCTACAATATTAAGGATTCCCGTTTCGACGCTAACTTTATTGATTCCTTATCGCTAATTTATGGTCATTCCAATTTCAAGCATGCTATTCAGCTTATTGGCCTGCTGCGCAGTGAAGGCCTCGATGCAAAGGTGCAATTTGAACCCAAAACGTCCGCCTTTATCTTCCTAGCTGAATGGGGCACTCCAGGACCTAATGTTGTTCAAATTGAAAATGGAAATTATATAAATTACGATAAAGAATATGATCTTGCATTTGAATTTGCAAATGCGGCGGATAAAGCTGCTTTCCAGGATGTTATTTTAACGTATGCGAAGAAAAATGAAGAGGGCCAAGCGGGACTGATTTCTGCATCATGGTGGCAGCCGCTTTACTATTCACAAACGGAACTGAGTGATTATGAAATCATTACAAACAATTTTATAACAGATCCAGACAGTTCTTACACGGTTAATCCTTTCTCATTAAATGAAGATTCCGCTAAGGTGGTTGCTGGCTTGAAAGCTATTGATCCAGATGCTATCGTTACGCCGACTCAGTTCTGGGTTGATAAGCCGTTCTACAGATATTTACATGGCGAGTCGCTCTAATTCGTTCACAACAGCATATGACCGAAAAACAGCCCTGATCATCGTTGATGATCAGGGCTGCTTATGTTATCGTTCAAGGAAAAGGAGGTCGCTTATATGACTAGCATTGCAAGGGAGCTCGAGACTCTATTTAGGGAGAATGCAAATCCTGAGCGGGCTTTGCCGATGGAGGCGTATATGCGCGGTCAATTCGTGTTTTTAGGCATTAAAACGCCAGAGCGGATACAGCTGCTGCGTGAGTTTTGGAAGATAAACGAAAAGCCGAAGGGTGAAGAGCTGCTGCGTACAGCGGAGTATTTATGGGAGCTTAGAGAGCGTGAGTTCCATTATGCAGCGATGAGCTTAATGGACAAATATAGCAAAGAGGCTGCGCCATCGCATATCGATAAGCTGGAGCAGTGGGTGACAACTCATTCGTGGTGGGACACGGTCGATTTTATCGCATCACATTTAGTGGGATTTCATTTGTCTAAATATCCCGAGCTAATAGAGGAGCATACCGAGCGCTGGATCGTATCGGACAATCTGTGGCTGCGGCGCACCGCGCTATTGTTCCAGCTTAAATATAAGCAGGCTACCGACACGGAGCGGTTATTTGCATACATACGTCTTACGATGGGCGAAAATGAATTTTTTATTCGCAAGGCGATTGGCTGGTCGCTCCGAGAATATGCCAAAACCGATGCAGCTAGCATACGCCGCTTTGTTGCTGAGACGCCTCTCGCTCCCTTAAGCAAGAAGGAAGCGCTGAAGCATATCTTGTGAAGCCCATGAGTATGGCTTAGGAAAGCTATATATTTTCTTGAGCATTTGCGCTAAAATAGAGCAGAACTTTCGCAACGAGAGAAGGAACAGCATTGGGTGCACGCAAAGGCTTGAAGCTTCGTTTTGTACTAGGATTTTTAGTCATAGGCTCTGTGCTTTTAACCGCCATAATTGGCGGTTATTTTGCAATGTCGGCTAATAAGTCTTCCTTAACCGCTGGTTATTTGAAGAGCAACTCTCAATACGCGAAGAAGCTGTCCTCGAATACGAGTGAATTAATACAAATTATGATTAAAAACATGGATGCGATTGCTTCAATGGCAGGCAAGGAAAGCTTATCACAGAAGGAACTGGACAATTGGCATTCGGCGAGCGAGCAATATTTTAGTGATATTTTAATTGTAGACTCGAATCGTGTAGTGGAGGCCGTTAGCTTCAAGAGAAATGGAATTGAGATCGGGATGGTTCTAGAATCTATTGCCTCTTTCGAAGCGGTTAAGCAGAAGATTCCGCTCATTTCAGATCCCTTTGTAGGCTCCAAAACAAATCGGCTGCTTGTCATGGTCTCATCGCCTATATTCAACGAGCTTGGTGAGTATGTGGGCTTTGCGGCTGGTAATGTGAGCTTGAACGAGAGCAATGCTCTGAATAAAATGCTAAGTGAGCACTTTTACGGAAATGGCTCCTATGTGTATGTGGCAGACAAGGATGGCCATCTTATCGTTCATCCGGACAAAGCAAGATTGAATGAATTGATTACGGATAATGAGGTCATAAATAAAGCAGTATCCGGGCTGAGCGGATCGCAGAAGATTGTCAATTCCAAGGGCAGCTCGTATTTTGCGGGTTACGCTCATGAACCAATCTTAGGCTGGGCAATCGTAGCACAAACCCCAATCTCGGTACTTGATAAGCCATTGAAGGATCTCATTTTGACCCTTGCTCTGAGATCACTGCCGATATTTATTCTTATATTGTTAATTGCATGGTATGTTTCATATGTCATTTCCAAGCCATTGTTTGACCTTGCAGCTTTCTCGGAGGAGGCTGTTCTGTCAACGAGTGCGACTCGCTCGAAAATGCCCAAAATAAGCTCATGGATTTATGAGGTGAAGCAGCTTAATCAGAGCATCGTCAACCATATTAGCTTGCTCAATAAGGAAATTCGGTTGGACGGTTTAACTGGACTTGCCAATCGAAAAACCTTCGATTTCACTATTCAGGAGTGGCTTGCGGAAGATATTCCTTTTGCGCTAATTTTACTCGATATCGATCATTTCAAAAGTATTAACGATCAATATGGCCATCTTGTTGGAGATGAGGTTCTAATTGTATTGGCCTCTCATATAAAAGGCTTATCCAGAAGCAATGATGTAGGCTTTCGTTACGGCGGCGAGGAGTTTGGGATATTGATGAAATTTGGAACGATTCAAACGGCGACACTATTGGCGGAACGCTTAAGAGAGGCAGTTGCGGCTGAACCAAGCCCGACTAACGGATCAATTTTCGTTTCTATCGGTATATCATTTGCAGACGGGAAAATATCAGATGCAAAGGAAATTATCGAAATGGCGGACAATGCGCTGTATCAATCCAAAACAAATGGCAGAAACCGGACTACGGTTTACGATAGCAAAAACACAGGACAGCGATAACTGCAGCTGTCCTGTGTTTTGTCGTTAAGCGATTTGGCTGTGTCAGAAAAATAAAGGAGCTGGTTGAATGGCAACATCATTTTCATTTCAAGCCTTTCCGCGTATGGAAACACAGCGGTTTATTTTGAGAAAGACGGAGGAGCGGGACATCCCGGACCTGTTCGAGCTTTATTCGAATGAGGAGGTTGTGAGGTATACTCCGCTTCTGCCATTTTCAAAGGTGGAGGAGGCCAGGCATGAATTGAATTGGCATTTGGAAACTTTCGCTCAGCAGCTGGGCATTCGATGGATGATTGAAGAGAAGGGGACCGGAAAAGTAATTGGAACCTGCGGATTTTTGCATTATTTGAAGGAGTATAGCCTAAGCGAGCTTGGTTATGATTTGTCCCCAAGCTACTGGCGCTGCGGAATTATGAGTGAAGTGGTGGTGCCGATATTAGATTTTGGTTTTAAAAGCTTGCAGCTGCGCCGCATTGATGCCAAGGTTGATCCGGAAAATGAAGCATCAATTAAGCTCCTGACGAAGCTGGGCTTCGTGCCACAGGGGGAACCGAAGGAATGCGAGTTTGAGCAGGGGCAGTTTATAGAGCTTTATTTATTTTCACTGCTGCGCAAGAATTTTTTCGAAATATAGGAAAGTAAGTGCTAGTATATGTGCCTTTCACAAAAGCCATTTACAGCGTATAATAGGAGAGGCGAATGCTTACGAAGTAAGTTTTGCTTCACAAAACAGAGCTTATGCTTACGAAGTAAGTTTTGCTTCACAAAACTTTGGAGGAGGACCAAACATGTCCATCAGCAAGGCGAAAAAAGCTAGAATGAAGCTGGAGCAGCAAGGGCGCATAACGCCAGATGTACTGCGAGGCAGCTGGCAAGGCATCAATCCTGTCATTAAACGTACTCCCACTTTACAGGAGAAGCAGGCAAAGCTGAATAGGAAACACCGAAGGAATCACGCGAATTATAGCGATGGTTCCTTTTGCATTTATAGGGGACAGCAGCCAGTTTTCCAACGAATCGATGGAGCTTCGTAAAATTACCAATGCTTAAAGCTTTTCAGGTGACTCAAGCTTAAACGGTAATTTGTGGATAACGGCAAATTAACTTGCATGAAATAGCCGTCTCTCGCTATAATAAGAACATATGTTCTTATTTGGAGGGGTGGTAATGGCCGCTAATGAGGAAGCTGCTCGAGGCAGTGTTAGAATAGCTGCACATCCGCCGATTCAGACGGACGAAGAGCTTGAGCTGGTAAAGCGTTATGAATTGCTCGGAATTGTTATGCGCATATTAGATCATGATATTCGTGTAATTGGAACGACATCGATAAAGCTCCCGAGATTTTATGAATCTATGCTGCGAGGCATACAGGACCGGGTGCTGCTGGAGCTTGCTGCGATTAGAAGACAGTTTCGTTCCATGGGCATAAAAGTGTATGAGGAGAAGCGGGAGAAAGACGGACTGTATGCAAAGTATGTTTGCAGAGGATACGAGCATCAAATTTTTATGCTTTGGGGCATTGTCAAAGCGGAGTCCGAGCAAGTGTTAAAGCAGTATTTGTCCAGTTAATTTTAAATTGTTCATGGATTTGTCAAAATAACAAAAAAACTTTTCTGCTTTATGTAGTTTAAGGTTGAGAACTTCGGACAATCTTATGTAATATAAGAGGTAGACATTATGATCGTAAAGGGGAGCACGTAGCAATGCACAAGTGGATTATGTTTATTTTATTTACAGCGGCGTCGTTGCTGGGCTTATATTTGCTCACATTCGCTTTGCCTTCTAAGCCGGTTGACGAGTCTGCCTCGTTGCCAGAGGGCATGAGTTTGGTCAAGATTGTTGCATCAAACGATTTTGTATTCGATCAAGAAGAGTACAAAGTTAAGGTTGGAGACAAGGTTAGATTGAAGCTTTCTAACAAAAGTGGGATTCATGGGATACATATTGATGAGCTTCAGGTTGCTTTAGATAATGACAATCCGGAAACGGATTTGGAATTTACAGAGCCGGGCACGTACAAAATCTATTGTTCCATTCCATGTGGACAGGGACATACAACGATGGAGTCTACATTAGTTGTGGAAGCTGCCTAACCGTAAACGATTAATCAACGGTAGACAAAGCGAAAGGAGCCGAAAGGCTCCTTTTTGTCGAGTTTAAGCTAACGGGCTGAACGGCGTCTATGCTCATTTTTGCGGCCACGTGAGATGAGGACGTCGGCAATAAAGCCGAGCAGCGCCCAGGTCACAATCGTAAGCACGTACATGAGCACTACGCTTACCTCGTGCACGTCGACAAATAAGTCAACGAACCATGCAGGTATGCTGAACATAAAAAAAATAAAATTGTGCGGGTCATAGCCAGTGTAATTAAACAAGCAAATAGCTATTCCAATCAAAGCAGCAACAATTGTAACCGGATAGCGCATAACGTACCGATCTCCTTCGCGTTAAAGATTGCCGTAATGCGACTGCATAGGTTATTATGTGACAAACGGACGAAATTCATGCGACGAAATTAGAGGAGGAACAATAGATGATTACTCATATCGTATTTTTTAAATTGAAGGATGGCAGTGAAGAAAGTGTAGCTCGTACCGCACAGGTGCTTAGAGATATGGAAGGGAAAATCGAGGTTTTGAAATCGATTGAAGTTGGTGTTGATGTTGTACATTCGGAGCGTTCGTATCATATCGCACTAATTACAAAGTTTGATTCGTTAGAAGCGTTGGATGTTTATCAGGTGCACCCTGTCCATAAGAAGGTCATCGAGCATATGACGCAGGTTCGTGAAGCTTCTGTCAGCGTTGATTTTGAAAGCTGAAAGGCGGGTTAACGGATTATGAGCGATATGAGAGACGTTTATGAAATATTGACGTATTTGCTAGTTATTATATTGAGCAGCATTATTATGGTAGCATGGCTTAAACGCAAGGCGAAAAAAAAGAAGCAAGGCTGAAAGCGGGCGACTGACTGATGTATTTTGTAAATCGCGAACAAATTGCCGTAAGGTTGGATTCTATTGCTGAACTAGCAACGGCCATGGAAATGCTTGCCGTTAATTGGCAGGGCACGGTGCTGGAGGGCTTAGCGCAGGAAAGAGCGCTGCATTTGGCCATTGAAACGGTAACCGATATTGGAAGCTTCCTGATCGATGGGTTTATTTTGCGTGATGCGAGCAGCTATGAGGACATCATCGAGATTACAGGCGAAGCTGGAGCATTTCCTCTGGAGATGCAAGCAGTGCTAACTGAACTCGTTATGCTGCGGAAGCCGCTGGTTCAGGATTATTATGTTTGGCAGAGGTCAGAGCTTCAACCGCTCACGAAGACGCTCTCCACACTGCTGCCTGCGTTTAAAAAATCAATTGAAGACTATTTGGAGCGTGAGCTGTAGAGGGCCTCGATCTATGCTTTGGAGGATTTTTCTGCTGATTTACGAAATAGTCATAATACGTTACAATGACGCTATCAAGCCTGTAAAGGTGGTGAAGGGTTGAAGCGGATGAAAGCGGTAGGTGCTGCTGGCATGACGGCGGCTTCGCAAGGAGACAGCTCTACGCGGGAGCGTATACTGCTGCTGCTGAAGACGGGCGGCAGAATGAATGCGAGTGAGCTTGCAAATGAGCTGGGATTAACAGAAATGGCTATTCGCCGACATATCTACGTGCTCGAGAATGAAGGCAGCGTCAACATCGTGTCGGTTCGACAGGCGATGGGAAGGCCGCTGCATGCTTATGAGCTGACTGTTGATGCGGATGAGCTATTTCCGAAAAACTATCATTTGCTTGCATTGGACTTGCTGGATGAGCTGGCGGATGACCCGGATACTGCAGCGTTAATTAACAAAATTTTTGAAGGCCGCAAGAAGAAGCTGCTTGAGCGCTACGAGCCTCGGATGGCTGGAAAAAGCTTGGAGCAGAAGGTAAGCGAGCTGGCTGTCATTCAAAATGCTGGCGGCTATATGGCGGAAGTTAAAATGCAGAGTGACGGCAGCTATATGCTGTATGAGTATAATTGTCCGATTGCACAGGTTGCAGGAGTCTACCAAGAAGCATGCAGATGTGAGCTGTCCTTGTTTAAATCACTGCTTGATGTACCAGTTGAACGGACGGAATGTCTGGCAAAGGGTGGCGGAAAGTGCAGCTACCATATTGGATAAAGGAATAGATGCAGCAATGCAAAGGTTGTCTTAGCAAATCTCAAAAAGATTTGCGGATGGCCTTTTTTTTGTTTCAGCTGTGTCATGACAAGCCCATGCTGCTTATACTGTCATTACGCAAGTGGGCATTCGTCTAGAAGTACATGATGGAAGGCACTGCAATCGATGGAGGAGGAGGGATACGGGAATGGTCATGATCTGGAGTGCGGCGATTGCCGCAGGCGCATTTGTTATTTTGGTGGCGGGCATACTCTTAGTATTGCGTTCAGCACTCTTCAAGCTGGCGCGTGTGCAGGTGATGGCTGAAACGATGCAGGAGGATCTGCATAAGTTGTCATTGGAGCTTGGAGGTCTTATCAAGCCGGCAGAGGAGACGATAATTGCGGCACACCGCCAGCTTCAAGCAGCGAGCAAGCTGTTCGAAGCAGCAGGGCAGGTTGGAGGAGCGATAGCGCATACGACATCGGCAGCTGAGCGCATCAGTTCTCTTTTATCAGAATCTGCTGAGCAGCACGCGAAGCGTCCTGAGACGAAGCGGCAGGTCGGTGAAGCATTGGAATGGGCTGAGCTTGGAATGACTGCGTGGCAGCTGTGGCAAACTAGCCGAAAGGGATCAGTCGCTGCAGACCATGAGCAGAGGCCCGTATCCGAATCGGATACCTAAGTTAAAGCAGCAGAGACGAAGAGCACACTATTCACGATAGGAGTGATTATGATGTCAACACGCAAACAAACAAAAGGATTTATGCTCGGCGCATTAGCTGGTGGTGTTATTGGATCGGTTACGGCATTGCTGTTAGCTCCTAAGCCTGGTAAGGAGCTTCGCCAGGACATTTCTGTAGGCGCACAAAAAGTAGGCGATACGACCGTTAAGGTAGCAGGCCAAGTAAGTGATAAAACAGGGCGTATTGCAAGACAAATTGGTGATCAAGCGGTGCATATCGCAGGTAAAACCAAACAGGCGGCAACCCAAGTGGCAAGCAGTGTAAGATTGCGCAGCAAAGGCACCGAGGAAACCGAAACCATTTCTGGTACGACAGCAATTGCCGAGCCGGAGCTGAACGAGGCTGAAGAAGTGAGCGCCATTGATGACATAGAAGCAGGAGAGACTGAAGCGGCTGCAACGAAGGAGCCTCAAGTGATTAGCTAATCAAAAAAAGGCAAACTGATCTGAGCGAGAGCTCATCCAGTTTGCCTTTTTTTAAAAAAATCAACTGTTTTGGCTGAGAGCATTGCTGTACGAATGGGCAGCAGTTGGGGCAAACAAGTCAGCCAGCGGCTTTGGATTATGATGGTTAATGCCAATGGATGGTGAAGCAACTGCTTCAAAGGGAGCAATAACGGAAATTTGATCATTCATGCTGCCTATGTATGCTCCATCGTGGATAATAGCTCCTTCGCCAATAATGGCGCGATGAATGGTAACATTTTTTCCAATTGTGGCTCCAGGCATAATAATGCTCTCGCACACCTCGCTATCTTCTCCAATGGTAACGCCAGAGCAGATAATCGAACGAGTGACTTCAGCTTCGATTGAGCAGTACGGATGCATCAGGGAATCTGAGATGATGGCGTTTAAACCTGAAGTGGATGTTGAAGTATTTGAAGAATTGCTGGAATAGGCTGCCCAGTTCGTTGCATTAAATTTAAACTCGCCATCAAGCAAGTCCATATTGGCTTCCCATAAGCTGTCAATTGTACCTACATCTCGCCAGTAGCCATCATAAGGGTAAGCGACCATGCTAGCCTCTGAGGAAAGAAGGGTTGGAATAATATCTTTGCCAAAATCATGGCTTGAAGCTGGATTAGCGGCATCCTTGATCAGAGCGGCTCTTAAGTCAGACCAACAAAACAAATAAATGCCCATAGAGGCCAAATTGCTTTGCGGCTCAGCAGGTTTCTCGTGAAAGGAACGTATATGGTATTGTTCGTCAGTAGTAAGGATGCCGAATCGACTGGCATCCCGCCAAGGCACCTGCTTGACTCCTATGGTTACCGCTGCACGGCGCTGCTTATGAAATTCAAGCATAGGCCTATAGTCCATTTCGTAGATATGGTCACCAGAGAGAATAAGCACATGTTCAGGATTATGTTTGTCAATATAGTCGATGTTTTGATAAATTGCGTCTGCGGTTCCGCTGTAGCCATCTGGACATCTGCGAGAGGAAGGGAGAAATGAAATGTCTGAGTTAGCTTGATCCGAATGCAGCTTTTGTTGAATGCTCATTACATAGTTATGTACAGTATCAGCGCAATACTGCGTAAGCACGCCAATCGTCTTAATATTCGAAATTGCACAGTTGTTTAGCGGGAAATCAATCATTCGAAAACGATCGCCGAATGGAACTGCGGGCTTGGCGAGTTGACCTGTAAGCGGAGCGAGGCGCCGACCTTCTCCGCCAGCTAGCAACATGGCTACACATTCTTGCTCATTAAACAATTTGTTTTCCCCCTGTCCAATTTAAGTTAAATTGTTAATCCAAAACATTGTACTTTTTGTTTAACCTCTTATTACAGCTTTGAAACGATTATTTTACATTTATATGTTCCGATACAATATGCGAAAGTCGAGCGGTTTAAGCTCAATTTGAAGCTGCTCCTCGAAAGTGGCTGCCTCATCGTTCGTAAGGGCATCGCGCCAATCGTTAGCTTGCATCGGATGTGTGAGCGTGACGGCTTCTTCGGAATTGTTAATCCAAATGGTAAAATGCTCTGAAGCATTCAAACGCTCATAAATCAACGTTTTCTTCTCATTATCTGCATGCAGGAAGCGGAAGCGGCCATCACGCAGTGCTGGGTGGCTCTTGCGCAGCTTAATTAAAAGCTGATAAAAATCAAATAGCTGACGATCTTGCCTATCCCTATCCCATTCCATACATTTGCGGCAATCGGGATCATCTCCTCCGTCCATGCCAATTTCATCCCCGTAATAAATGCAAGGAATGCCCATATAGGTGAGCATAAATACAACAGCCAGCTTCAAACGCAGAGTATTTCCGTCTAATCGGGTCGCTGCACGCGGGGTATCGTGGCTGGACAGCAGGTTGAATAGCGCCTCATTGGTTTGCTGAGGATATCTCATGAGCAAGCGATTAATTTCATCAGCGAAATCAGATGCTGCACCCTCGGAGCTCGAGAAGAAATTCAAAATGCGATCTGTAACCGGATAATTCATAGCGGAATCAAACTCATCCCCATGCAGCCAGTTAAGCGAATTTCCCCACACCTCCCCAATAATAAAAGCGTCAGGCTTGGCAGCTTTAACCGCAGCTCGGAATTCGTGCCAGAAGGCATGATCGATTTCGTTAGCAACATCCAGCCGCCATCCGTCAATATCAGCTTCTTTTATCCAATAAACGGCGATATCGAGCAAATATTGCTTAACCTCCGGGTTTGCTGTATTCAGCTTAGGCATATTGCCATAAAAGCCAAAGGTAGCATAGTTGGCCATGCCGTCCTTTACTTCAACTGGGAGGCCCTTTAAATGAAACCAATCTTTATACTTGGAGCCCTCGCCCTTCTTCAGTACGTCTTGAAAGGGAGGGAATTGCTCGCTCGTATGATTAAATACAGCATCGAGGATAACTCTGATTTTAAGCTCGTGGCATGCCGACACTAGCTTTTTAAGCAGCTCAGCATCTCCAAAATGCGGATCAATATGTTTATAATCAATCGTGTCATATTTATGATTGGAGGGGGCAGTAAATACCGGTGTTAAATAAATCGCGTTGATCCCCAGATCAGTCAAATGGTTGAGATTGTCCATGATGCCTTGCAAATCACCGCCAAAATGGTCCTCTCCGCTTGGCGCCTCACCCCAAGTCTTTATGCTTTCAGGATCATTATTTAAGTCGCCATTAGCGAAGCGATCAGGAATGATTTGGTAGAAGATAGCGTCCTTTGCCCATTTAGGGGCATCAAACAAATCGATGGCATGAATGTATGGAACTTCAAAATAACCGTCGACAGGTGTAGGTTGTTCTTCAAAAATGCCGTTCTCGGTCAGCCACAATATTTCGTCGCCGCTGTGGACACGAAAGCAGTATGAAAAACGCTGAAACTCTGGTTTAATAACGGCCTCCCAATAATCAAATAGGGAATCAGCCGCTATTTTTACCATCTGAACATCTAATGAATGTTGATCCCAGTCGTATTTGTCGCCTGTAACCGCTACGGCCTCTTCAACATCGTCTCTTTTGGTGCGGAGCCTGAGATGAAAACTATCGCAGTCGTATGCATAAGCCCATTTCAGATCTGGTGAGTGATGCAAGCATTCTTTGAACATGGCTCCAGCTCCTATCGTTATGAGTTTTATTTGTGAATACAATGTACTAGCTAAGGTATATTTTGTATTTACCCGATAATACGGACACGAAACAGCTGATCAAGGGTTGGCATTGGGTGATGTAGCATAGAAAATAGCAAAAAAGACCGTGAAACTACGGAGTAGTTCATCACGATCCATCCAATTCAGCTTAAATTACATAGGTGCGGAGGTTTGATCAGGTACGTTTTGGTGCCTGTATTCATATGCTATTTTGTCTGGATTTATTACATTTTGTATAAGGAAAGCGGTGTGTTTGTGCAGCAACCGATTGCGATACTAGATTCAGGCGTAGGCGGGCTTACCGTTGCCAAGGAAGTGATGCGTCAACTGCCGCTCGAAAAACTTGTTTACTACGGAGATACAGCAAGGACACCCTATGGTCCCCGTTCATCGGAAGAGGTCGTTCGTTTTACACGAGAAATCGTTGAATACTTAATACAGTTTCAACCGAAAATGATTGTTATCGCCTGCAATACGGCGACAGCCGCTGGACTTGAGGATATAAGGGCAAGAGTGGATATTCCTGTTGTAGGGGTCATTAATCCAGGAGCGCGTGCAGCGATTGGTTTTACTGTTACGGGCTGTGTCGGAATCATCGGTACGGAAGGCACAATTAATAGCGGCGCTTATGAACAAGCATTGCGGAAGCTGGACCCGCAGGTAAAAGTGATAAGCGAAGCTTGCCCGCGATTTGTGCCTTTAGTAGAGAAGGGGAATTTTCGTTCGTATGAGACGTACGAGACGATTCGCAGCTCCATCGGACATTTGCGGGAGCATCCCATCGACACTTTAATTCTTGGATGTACACATTATCCATTTCTAGCGGAAACGATATCCGAGATCATGGGTCAAGACGTCAAGCTCATTAGCTCGGCTGATGAGACGGCGCGTGAGATCAGTGTGATTCTTCAAGGCAGAGGCAAGCTGGCTGCCGGTGATAGGCTGCCGGTGCATCAGTTTTTTTGCAGCGGCGATCAACAATTGTTCCAATCGATTACAAGGCAGTGGCTGGGTGAACAAATCGAGTTGACACCCATTATATGGCAAATACCGACGATTGTTTGAAATCGGCAACGGGAGAGAGGAGGCTGAGTCCAAAAGGACTTGGCTTCTTTTTTTGATTGCTACATAGGACAAAGCTGGCACGGCATAGTCTGATAAGAGCATGTTGATGCTGTGGGAGGTGTTGATCATCTATTCTGAACAAAGCTTTACCCATCTTGATTTACTGGAGGGTGTCAGGCAGCTGACGGGCAGATATTCATTTGTGTCAGCACATGTCATCGGGGAAAGTATAATGGGAAAGCCGATATTAGCAGTGCGCTGCGGCAGTGGGCCGCGGCGTATTCATATCAACGGCTCCTTTCATGCTAACGAATGGATTACATCCGCTCTGCTTATGCGCTTCGTAGCGGATCTATCTGCAGCGTATTGCAACGAAGAGAGGATAGCCGGCCAGCAGGTGGGCGATTTATGCAAGCAGGTGACATTATGGACGGTTCCGATGGTTAATCCTGATGGTGTGGAGCTAGTTCAACGAGGCGCATCGCCAGTGAACCATCCGTTTCATAAACAGCTGATTGAATGGAATGGCGGATCAAACGATTTTAGCAGCTGGAAGGCAAATATTAGAGGTGTGGATTTGAACGATCAATTCCCTGCTTATTGGGAAGAAGAATGCAAGCGCAGAGGGATAGAGGGGCCTGGTCCGCGGGACTTCCCGGGCCCTTATCCGCTAAGTGAGCCTGAAGCGCATGCAATGGCACACTTTACAGAGACGATTGGCTTCGATGCAGTGGTTGCGCTGCATACGCAGGGAAGAGAAATATATTGGAACTATCGCGATTATGAGCCAGCAGAAGCGGAGCAGCTTGCCAAAAAACTAGGCCAGGCGAGCGGTTATGAGCCAGTAAAGCTCTCTGGCAGCGATGCGGGGTATAAGGATTGGTTTATTCAGCATTTTCGCAGACCAGGATTTACTGTGGAAGCAGGCTATGGCGAGAATCCTCTGCCAATGAGCCAGTTTGACTCTATTTATGTTGAGCTGCAGCCGCTGCTGCTTGAGGCGCTTCGTCTTTAGCAGCAGCGGCGAAAGGCCGCATATGTGTAGTAGGTGAAGCTGCTGAACTTATGCTATAATAACCGGAAAAGGTCAGCGAAGGTGGAATTCTGATGCGTAAAATGTTTTCGCTCCGCCATTGGAAGCGGACGTTTGTCCGTATTGTTCAGCTGCTTCGTTCTAAGGACGTATCATTGCTGGACAAGCTGGTTTTTTCTATACCGGTTCTACTCTATTGGGTTATGCCTGATGTGCTTCCGCTGCCATTTTTGCCTATTGACGATATCGCGGTAACGATGGTGCTTGCGGAATGGTTTGCTCGTAGAATGGAGAGCAAGTATAATATAAAATAATGATTATTGCCGTAAGGCATAACGATAAGAGGAGCTGGATGAGCGATGAATTGCAAAATTTCAAAAAACGCTGCAAAGGTTATTCAACTAGAGCTGGACAAGCCTGAAAATGAGGGGAAAAAGCTGCGCATTTTTGTGACGCATTCACATGGCGATCATGCGCACTACGGCATGGGCATTGACGAGCCGACAGAGAAGGACGTTGTCGTTACGACAGACAAAGGCATCGATGTTATTTTGGAGAAGGATAATGAGTTTCTTGATGGCGTTCGCCTCGATTATTTTTATGTACCGGAAGAAGGCTTTGCAGTAACCAATCCAACCAAGGGCAACCACGGTGATCACTAGGATTCATCAGCATTTGGTTGAAATAGGAAGATGAAAAATGGCTAACGATATACGAGTTTGCGATAAATGCAAGCACATGAATATGAAGTCGATTGTACCAAAGCTGCAAAAGCTGACTACCGATTCGGAGGTTCGTGTCGGTTGCAAATCCTACTGCGGGCCCTGTGCCCGCTACGCATTCATATTTATTAATGGCCGCTATGTGAAGGCCGCATCCGAGGATGAAGCGATCGAGAAGATCCTTCCTTTTATCAAAAAATAAAATTATCCACACACAACGAGACTCTGCGACAGCTTTATTCGCAGAGTCTTTCTATTTATAAAGCCGATTACAGAGGGCATAATGAAAGGAGCACAAGGGTGGATATAACAACGCCGCAGCTGCTATATCATGGTACAACAAGCGATACAGTGCAATCATTTGGTGAAAAGCTGTTAAACTCTCCCTATTGGCGTCCAGGGAAAGATTTTGGAGAAGGCTTCTATACGACGATATCGCTTGCGCAGGCCCGTAAATGGTCACATAAAGCGGCTAAGGAGTCTTGGGACGGAGGGCGGCCATGCGTGCTCGTGGTTGAGCTGGCATCGGTGCCGGAGCGGGTAGAGCCGCTGCTGTTTCTTTCTGATTCGCCAGCGTGGGCATCCTTTATTTATAACCATCGCAAGGCAACGATCAAAGGCAGCGATCCATGCGACTCGCATCCAGACATCATTATTGGTCCAATGGCGGACAATGATACTGGAAAAATCGTACATAAAGCGGTACAATTAAATAAAGATGAGCATTGGTTTTATGAGCAAATTACCGTTTCGCGCAAAGGCAGGAGACTAGATTCGTTGCGTCTCGGCAATCAGGTCGTTTTTTGCTCCGAGAAGTGGGAAGCACATTTGAAACTTGTAGGCTACCATATTTATACCGGAAGCAGGTGGATGTATCATGAAAGCGAAAACGCAGGTCAGATTAAGCTTATATGAACGTGGTATTGTAGAGGCGCTAACGGTGGATTACGGTTATATGCAGGCTGATGCGAGAGCACTTGTCGTAGAGTATATCGAGGTTGTGCGCAAGCTTGGAAGTTATGACAATTGCGAGCAATATGCCATGCTTCTCGATCAAGCCCGCCGGATGAAGCATGCTCCGTCGCAGTGGCTGGAACATATCCAAAGCCTCGAGAAGGGCGAGCTGAGAGACAGAGGAATTGCGTCAGAGGAGCGCCAATATTTGCAAACGAAGTAAGACCCTGCGATATGGATCGTCGGGTCTTTTATTTTTATTTTTCGGCTGAGAGATAAGTAATATAGAGGAAGCTTGGGAGGAAGAATATATGCTGAAGCCGGCACGCTATTATTTAGCTGGACTAGCTGTAGCGCTTGCTGCTTTAGTTGCAGCAGAGCTCATTTGGCTGCCAGCGCCGCTTAAGACCGCAAGCGGCATGCAGTGGATCGAGATGATTGATTGGTTGTTCAATCTGCTGGCGCTTGCGCCGCTAAGCTTCGCCATAGGTGCTCTGCTTGGTCTATTTAGACATGGAGGCTGGAGAGGCTTGTCCATTTTGCTGCAGCTATTGCGGTTAGTTATTGCAGGCTTAGGTTTGATTGGCGCAGGTTATGTGCTTTTTGCACCTGAGAAGCTGTTTCTGCTGCTGGTTCTTATAGGGGCTGCTGTGCCGCTCGTATTTGCGGATATGTTTATTAGTGAAATTCTGCATCGTGTACGAGCCGGAAAGGCCTATAATAGCGGAATGCAGCAAGGGAGAAGAGGGAAGCGAAGCAGGAAGGCGCTCAAGTGGCTGCCTAAGCGAAGTATTGCTGCTTTACTTGTAACTGTAGTGCTGATCCTAGCGCTTGTATGCCCAACGGGTTATCAGGTAACCTATCCGGGCATGACGCTGAACATGAATCGTTATGCTCATGTGGAGAGCGGAGCGCAGGGGGGCACGATCAACGGTGTTCTCGTGTTCGACAGACCAGCTGTGCCGGTTGATTGGCTGTATGCGAAGCTGCTGCCCTTGTACAGCTTTGAGGAAATACCCGAGGATGAGCCCCCGCTTACAGAATCGTATGCACAGGTCATTTTAATGAAAACGGATGCGAATAGTGTCGCAGCTGCCGTTGCCATGATGAAGGCAGGCGTTGGCGATGGAATTACTGCAGAAGGCGTAAGAGTCATAGCGATAATAAAGGACAGTCCGGCTGATCAACAGCTTCAGGCGGGCGATATTATTGAGCAATTGAACGGACAGGCTGTCCATTCCATTGCTGAAATGACAGCCTATATGACGCAAGCTGTAAAACCAGGTGATTCCGTTGCTGTGACGCTGAGAAGGGATGGAGTTATTAAAGAGATAGAGGTTCCTACAAAAGCGTCGGAGGATGAGCCTAAGCGTCCAGTATTCGGAATTTCTGTACAAACAGAGCTGAATCTCGACATCCCGCTTAGCGTTGACTATAAGCGCTTTATGGCGCATATCGGCGGACCGTCGCATGGCGCAATGCTGACACTGGCGCTTATCGATCAGTTGACGCCGGGCGGCGTTACGCACGGCATTCAGGTGGCTGGTACAGGAACAATTGAAGAGGATGGATCCATTGGCTTAATAGGCGGAATAAAGCAAAAGGCGTACGCCATCAGCCGTACGGATGCGGATGTGTTTTTTGTACCGGCGGAGCTTGAAAGTGCTGCCCGCAGCGGCGCACCTGAGCTTAATATTGTACCGGTGAGGACAATTGATGATGTGCTGAGCTGGCTTAAGCAGCATTAGCGTTGCAAAAAGAAGGGCTTTCCTCGTCACAGCTTGACGGGAGAAGCCCTTCTTTTTTTAAAATATATCATCATCGCTCAACAGTTTCGACCTTGCTCGGCCTGCTAGCTTCGATCGAAACATTGTTTTTAAAGTCCTTGATTAAATTGTTCATGATGATTTGATCAGAGAAGCTTAGCTCGTTGTTTGCGTCTAAGACGGCATCAGCGCATGCGCTCATATCGGTTATGCTGTTCGATTCCATATTCCAGCAGCGTCCATTAGCCGCGATGCCATCGTTTGAAGGCATATAATAGATGGACCCGTCGGTGAAAGCCCCGTTTCGCAAAACGATCATTTTACCGCTTAGGGGTTGATCAGTAAGCAATGGCGTGCCCAGCAAGTATTGATCTGCTGTTGATATACCAAGCAGATGCATAATCGTCGGGGTTACATCCAACTGCCCGCCAACCTCGGTATAGGTTCCAGCATGCTCATTATTTGGTAGGTGGATGAGTAATGGAACCTGCTTCAAGATTCTTTGGCGCTCCACATCGTTAAGCTTCTTGCCCATGAACGTCTCGAACAGCGTCCAATCCTTGATAGAATTATCGTGGTCTCCGTACATCACCAGGATGGTGTTATTCCATAGCCCTTCTGCTTTCATTCGATCGATAAGCTCGCCAAGCGCAGCATCCACATAATGAATCGACTGCAAATAATCACCCATAAGAGTGCCATCCAGCTCGCCTAGATTGAGCTTTTGCTCCGCTGCTGGCATCGTATAGGGATAATGACTAGAAAGCGTGATCAGGAATGAGTAGAAGGGCTGCTGCTGATCAGAAATGACATCGAGTGATTGCCTGAAAAATGACTTGTCCCCGAGTGCCCAGCCGATTTTCTCATCTACTGTAAAATGCTTCAGGCTATAAAATTGATCGTATTTCATATTGCCATACATGATGTTGCGATTCCAAAAGCCGCCTTCATAGGAGTGGAAAACGGTTGTCGCATAATCGTTGTCCTTTAAGGTACTGGGCATGCAATCGAATTCATTAGGCGCATATTGAATAAATACAGATCCGTTCGCCACCGGCTGCATCGAGCAGTTGGCCGTAAAATCGGCATCCGAGGTTCTTCCTTGGGCGGTCTGATGGTAGAATTGGCTAAAGTAGGCGCTCTGTTCAATAAGCTTGTTGAAATGCGGCGTAATCTCTTCACCGCCTATGGACTTATGGAGCATGAAATTTTGAAAGGCTTCGAGCTGCACCATCAAAACATTGCTGCCTTCATATGCGCCAAACAGTGAATCATGCTCCGCTGCTTGTCGCAAAGCACCGCGCGCTTCGACCCATTTTTGCGCTTCATACAATTGCTCAGCCGTAACCGTCTCCGCATCCAGCCAGTGCTGCTTCACATAACGGTACACATCATAGCCGTGAAAGCCCAGCTCTCCTGTGACATTATAAATGGATAGATTCCACCAATTGCCATCAAAAACCCCTAACGCCCAGGTGCGCTTGGCTTCATTGACATTCGTGAAAACAAGCGAAGTACCTATAAAGAAAACAACAGCGCTCAAAGCAATGCGGACAAGAGCCCTCCGCCAAACAGGAGCTGCTGCTCGTTGCTTATTGGCATGGCGCAAATCGCCGCGTCCCCGCCGCATGATGTAAATGCCAAAGGGGATGATCAGCAGCCAGTCCAGAAATAAAATAAAATCCTTAGCTCGAAGCAGCGTTCCGATGCTCTCGCCCAAGGAATCGACTTGGCTGAGCTGAAGCAGCACAGGGATGGAGATTAAGTCTTGAAAATAACGATAATAAATAAGATCGGCATATAGAACAAAAGTTGCGATCATATTTAAGGCTATAAGCGAAAGTATCCGCCCTCGAGTCGGCAGCCAAATGGTCCAAAAGCTGTATAGCAGAATCGCTCCCAGCTCAATAACAGCATCAATATGCGTCATTTTCATATTGGCAATATGAAGGAACTCGGAGAACAGATACAGCTTTAGCAGCATTACGCCAACAAACAGCATTAAATCAACAGCTTTAAGCCGCTCCAGCCAAACCAGCAGTAAGCTCAACATATGACGTATTGATGCTTGTTTAATAGAAACCATGTATAAAAATCCTTTCTCCTCCTTTTTTCTCGATGTTAGCGAGGGGGGAGTGGTCCAAAAAATTGAAGGTAATTACATTCAATGCGACCGTTGAACAGCTTCCGTTTCTTGTCGGCGGGGCGTCCAAAATAGTGTTCTATCGTTGTAGCTGGACTTATCGAGAAATAGGACCAGGTCGGATAGTGGAGTGCTGTTAGGCCGAATTGTCGCATAGCCGCTTCTGCCTGCACATCATCGCCGAGCCGTTCGCCATATGGCGGGTTCGTAATAATTACACCGTAATCGCCTTCAAGCTTAACTTTGGCAACAGGCTGAACGGATAGCTTGATGTCTTTGCCGAAGCCAGCCTTCTTGATTGCCGCCTCCGCAATTTCAATGGCGACAGGATCAATGTCGGAGCCGGCGATTTGAAGTGGAATGTCATCCTTAACCAAATCAAACGCTTCTTCGCGCGCCTCATCCCAAAGCTTGTTTGGAATTAGCGGCCAGCCCTCGCTATTAAAGCTTCTGCGGAGTCCAGGAGCAATGTTCCAGCCAATCATAGCTGCTTCAATCAGGATAGTGCCTGAACCGCAGAAAGGATCGTAAAGCGGCCTTTCAGGACGCCAGCGGCTAAGCTGAACGAGAGCGGCAGCAAGCGTCTCTCTAATTGGAGCTTCGGTCGCTACTTTGCGGTAGCCCCTTTTATGCAAGCCATCCCCCGTGGTGTCGAGTGTGAGCATCGCGCGGTCATTCATTAGCGTTACTTCAATAACGTAGCGTCCGCCGTTCTCTGGAAACCATTCGGTGCCGTAGCGATCAGTCATTTTGTCAACGACTGCTTTCTTGACGATGCTTTGACAAGCAGGCACGCTGGTCAGCTGTGATTTTTGCGAGCGCCCGTTAACTGGGAATTCGCCGTCGTTTGGAATCCATGCCGGCCAATCGAGCGCTTTGGTGCCCTCGAACAGCTCATCGAACGTAGTTGCTGGAAACTCGCCCATTTTAATTAGAATACGACCTGCGGTACGCAGCCAAAGATTAGTACGGCAAATATCGGCAGGTCCGCCTGTGAAATTAACACGTCCGTTCTCTACCTTCAGATCGGTATAGCCTAAATCCTTTAGCTCACGCGCGACAACGGCCTCAAGACCCATCGGCGCGGTTGCAATTAGTTGTAAATTTTCCATTATGCACTCTCATTTCATTTATTCTTAACGATCAATATTAATCGCTTGATAAGCCTAAGCTTGTATCCCTGTGAACAAAAACATACAATTAAGTATAGGACAAACTAGCTGGTATTTACAAACTGTAAAATTGGAGAGAAAGGAATGATACCGCTTGGATGAACAATATGTAGATTCGCTTTATGGCGCAGATGCCGATCTGGAACGAACAAAAGCAGGAATTGCGGCAAACGGAATGCCGGATATTTCGGTTGCTGATGGATATGGCAGGCTGCTTACGATGCTTGTGACGCTATCGAAAGCGCAGAATATCGTAGAAATAGGAGCGCTTGGCGGGTACAGCGGTATTTGCTTGGCGCGTGGACTTCCTCAAGGCGGCAAGCTGGTATCTCTTGAGCTGCTGCAAAGCTATGCGGATGTAGCGAAGGTACATATGAAAGCTGCTGGTTTAGGAGATAAGGTAGAGTATATCGTAGGTGATGCGAAGCAAAGCTTAGCGGAGCTCAAGGAGTCAGGACGCAAGTTTGATTTCTTTTTTATCGATGCAGATAAGGAAGGTTACCCGATTTATCTGGAATATGCGATCGCGCTGGCAGAGCCAGGCGCTATTATCGTGGGCGATAATATTTTGCTGCGCGGCAGAACAATCGATCCAGCCAAAGCAGGCCCAGCTGTTCGAGCAGTTCGTTACTTTAATGAAACAATCGCGTCGGACCAGCGGCTGCAAAGCACCGTACTGCCCGGATATGACGGTCTGGCAATAGCAATCGTCAAATAAGGGTAGCGAACAAGCAACGCCCTGATCCCTGCGACTTAAATTCGCTAGGAACAGGGCGTGTTTTTTTGGCGCAGGTGGATGAGACGGAAAAGTGTGTTTAAGCGCATATGTGTTCTTATCGCGGTAACGTAGCTAGGTATTAGGTTGGATAAGCACGTATGTGTGCTTATTGGGCTGTTTCGGGCAGTTTCGGTGTGTGGATGAGATGGAAAAGTGTGTTTAAGCGCATATGTGTTCTTATCGCGGCAAAGTAACCAGGTTTTAGGTGCAATAAGCACGTATGCGTGCTTATTGCACTGTTTCGGGCTGTTTCGGCGTGTGGATGAGACGGGAAAGTGTGTTTAAGCGCATATGTGTTCTTACAGCGGCAAAGTAGCCGGGTTTTAGGTGCAATAAGCACGTATGCGTGCTTATTGAGCTGTTTCGGGCTGTTTCGGCGCGTGGATGAGATGGAAAAGTATGTTTAAGCGCATATGTGTTCTTACAGCGGCAAAGTAACCAGGTTTTAGGTGCAATAAGCACGTATGCGTGCTTATTGCGCTGTTTCGGGCTGTTTCGGCGTGTGGATGCTGCGGGAAAGTGTGTTTAAGCGCATATGTGTTCTTACAGCGGCAAAGTAGCCGGTTTCTGGGTTCGATAAGCACGTATGCGTGCTTATTGAGCTGTTTTGGCGTGTGGATGAGGTGGGAAATTGACTTTAAGCGCATATGTGTTCTTATCGCGGTAAAGTAGCTGGGTTTTAGGTTGGATAAGCACGTATGCGTGCTTATTGAGCTGTTTCGGCGTGTGGATGAGACGGGAAAGTGTGTTTAAGCGCATATGTGTTCTTACAGCGGCAAAGTAGCCGGGTTTTAGGTGCAATAAGCACGTATGCGTGCTTATTGCGCTGTTTCGGGCTGTTTCGGCGTGTGGATGCTGCGGGAAAGTGTGTTTAAGCGCATATGTGTTCTTACAGCGGCAAAGTAGCCGGGTTCTAGGTGCAATAAGCACGTATGCGTGCTTATTGAGCTGTTTCGGGCAGTTTCGGTGGGTGGATGAGTCGGAAAAGTGTGTTTAAGCGCATATGTGTTCTTACAGCGGCAAAGTAACCAGGTTTTAGGTGCAATAAGCACGTATGCGTGCTTATTGAGCTGTTTCGGGCTGTTTCGGCGTGTGGATGCTGCGGGAAAGTGTGTTTAAGCGCATATGTGTTCTTATCGCGGGAAAGTAGCCGGTTTCTGGGTTCGATAAGCACGTATGCGTGCTTATTGAGCTGTTTCGGCGTGTGGATGAAGAGGAAAGCTGCCGCAGCAGAACGATGAAAGGGGCGAGTGGGATATTATCCACTCGCCCCTTTACTAATCAATGTCTCAGCCGTCCTTGCCGTGCTGAGCTAGCGGACGCTTGCGCAGCAGCGATTGCCATACCCATCCTGCATTGATCATAAGCATGACCGCAGATAGCAGGAACAGTCCTTGAATGCCGATCCAGCCGGACAGGGCACCGCCCGTGATTGGTCCGATCATATTGCCAAGGCTCATTGTACTGGTGTTGAAGCTGTAGGAGCGGCTCTCCATGCCGTCCGGTGTGTATTTTCGAATCAGGGAGTTTACGGCTGGAATAAGGCCTCCCAGAAAAATACCAAGTACAAAGCGAGCTAGCAGCAATTGCCAGACTGTTCCTGCCATAGCCTGTGGAATAAAGGAGAGCGAGGCTCCAACAAGCGCGACGCCAAGCACTCGTTCTGCGCCGATTCGATCGCTCAGCTTTCCTAGCAGCGGTGAGGCGACAAGATTCGAGAGGCCTGTGACAGAGCCGACGAAGCCTGCGAAAAAGGCGAGATTAGCGGTTGTGCCGTGCAGCTCCTGAACGTAGAGCGGAATAAGTGTCATTGGGCTCATCATTGCAAATTGCATCAGGAATGTGACCGCAAATAAAGCGGTTAGCTGCGGAATTCCGCTTAGCTGACGAAAGCCTTCAATGACAGATGCCTGTACCCGAGCAGCGGCCTTCATGCGGTCAAAGGGCTCTTTGACAACGAGCATGGCAAGCAGCGAGGCTGCAAAGAGCAACGCTCCTGTCAGGTAGAAGATAGGCCTGAAGCCAATGCTGTCAGCGAGCAATCCGCCTATGAAAGGGCCAAGTATCGTACCGGCAATACCCCCGGATTGAATCGTGCCCATCGCAAAGCCCATTTTGTTTTTTGGCGTCGTAGCCGATATCAATGCGATGGAGGCCGGATTGAATCCCGAAATCGTACCATTCAGCATGCGAAGCAGCAGTAGATGCCACGGATTTGTGGCAAAGCCCATGAGAATCATCACAATGGACATGCCAAAACCTGAGCGAAGCAGCATCATTTTCCGACCATAGCGGTCAGCCGCTTTTCCCCATATCGGTTGAAATATAAAGGATGTAACGAAGTTGCCGGCAAAAATAAGACCAGCCCAAATTCCAATTTCATGCTTATCGGATAAGCCTAAATCAAATTGCAGATAGAGAGATAGGAACGGTATAATCATCGTCATTCCAGCCATAACGAGAAATTGTCCGAACCATAACACGATCAGATTTTTTTTCCATTGTTCCATAAAGAAATTATAGCATAATTCGTCATTTGAGTTCCTCATGGTGAGAACGATATAATAAACCGCTTACAAAAATAAAAATATTATTATTGAAAAATATTATTTTTTAATATAATTTCCAGCTCGCTTTTTGTCGAAGTGTAGTATAATAAATGTAGTATTCGACAAAGAACATTGATAAAAAAATAATTCAAAACGAACATTAGTTCTTAGGTCACAAATAAATTGAATTATAAATTTAAATAGGAAAATATGCTTATTAAAGAGCGGAATTAATAGGTCAAAAGTCATTGACATAAACTCTTTTAATTGCTTTAATTAAAGCGAGTTTCATTATAATTTACATTTTTTACATTTCCCAAAAATATATTAATAGTTGGTGATGGATTATGTCAGGAGGCCGCAAGCGAATAGGAGATTTGCTAGTCGAATCTGGCGTAATTACCCAAGATCAGCTGCAGCAGGCTTTAATTCAGCAACGGGAACTAAAAACAAGGCTCGGGGATGTTCTCATCTCGAAAGGGTACATAACACAGCAGCAGTTTATCGAGGCACTGGAATTTCAACTAGGCATTCCGCATGTGCAGCTTTATCGGCAGAAGATTGATCCGAAAATAATTCAGTTAATCTCTCAAAAGCTAGCAGATCAGCACTGTGTCATGCCGATTCGGATGGACGGCAATAGATTAGTTCTTGCGATGGCCGATCCTTTGGATTATTTTGCGATTGATGAAATACGAATTGCAACTGGACTCAGAGTCGAACCAGTAATTGCTTCTAAGGATGAGCTTGTTCGTGCTATTAATCGTTTCTATGGACTGCAGGATACGATTGAGCAAATAAGCCGGAATTTACAGCTGAAAGACTTAGACGAGGATCATGCAATAC